>JBGPSO010000291.1:0-2005 GCA_041490145.1 Atribacterota bacterium | reverse complement strand
TTATCCTTTAGAAGCAGTAGAAACAATGAATAAGATAGCCTTAAGAATTGAAAAAGCTATAGATTATGAAAAAATATTGAGCGAGAGATCAATTTCAGTTAAACCCAATAATGCCGATGCGATAAGTCATGCCACCTGTCAGGTAGCCCTGGATTTAAAGGTAAAGGCGATTATTACCTTTACTTTTTCCGGAAGCACTGCCCGTATGGTTTCCCGATATCGTCCCCCTGTTCCTATTATCGCAGCAAGTACCCAAGATTCTACAGTGAAAAAACTTACCCTTAGCTGGGGAGTTTATCCTTTTAAAACAGAAGAATTGGCTGATACTGATGATATGATTACCAGATCGAGAAAAGTAGTTTTAGAGACAGGATTAGTTAGACCGGGAGAAAAAATAGTGATTACGGCCGGAATTCCCTTTAGGGTTCCCGGCAGCACCAATTTATTAAAAGTAGAAACTTGTTAAGAAAATTGTTAAAGGGATGACCTTTTGAAAAGAAATATAAAATTGCACCTTTTTAAAATAATGTAGGAGGTAAAGAGATGAGAGATTTTTCTATAAAACTTGGTTTTGTTCCCACTCGTAGAATTGTTTTTAATAAAGAAGGAGCCCAGAAATATAAAAATTTGATTAGAGACAAACTTCTTTCCTGGAAGGTAGATTTGGTGGACATTGATTGGCTTAATCAGGATGGCATGCTCTATAATATAAAGGATGTAGAAAAAGTATATAAATATTTTTTAGAGAAGGATGTTGATGCCTTATTTTTACCTCATTGTAATTTTGGGACGGAAAGCGCAGTGGCTAAGTTAGGTAAACTAATGAATAAACCTTTATTATTATGGGGACCCCGTGATGATGCCCCTAGAGGTAATGAAATACGAGCTCGAGATACTCAATGCGGGCTTTTTGCAACCAGTAAAATTTTGCGTAGATTTGGAGTTCCTTTTACTTATATAACTAATAGTTGGATAGAGGATAAGGTATTTGAAAAGGGTTTTGATAATTTTATTCGGGCTGCCTCTGTGGTTAAGGCTTTTAGAAATATGAGAATTGGAATGATAAGTACAAGACCTGGAGAATTCTGGTCGGTTATGGCTAACGAAGGAGAATTACTGGAAAAATTTGGTATCGAAGTAATCCCCGTTGCTCTTACCGAAATAATTGCCTCAGCCAGAAAATGTAAAGATAAGAATAGCGAAATGTTAAAAGCGGTGGTTGAAGATATCAAGAGGAAAAAGATAGATTATTCAGCAATTGGCGAAGAAAACCTTAAAAAGATAGTAGCTTTAAAATTAGCAATGAAAAAATGGGTAGAGGAGGAAAGGCTTTCTGCTGTGGCGATTCAATGTTGGATGGCCTTACCGGATGAATACGGTATAGCCCCCTGTTTTGCCAATGCTATGTTAACTGATGAAAAAATTCCGGTAATATGCGAGACAGATATTCACGGAGCGATAACTTCGGTAATGCTTCAAGCAGCAAATAGGTATAAAGAGCCAATATTTTTTTCTGACCTTACCATTAGACACCCTGAGAAAAACAATTCTGAGCTCTTATGGCATTGTGGTAACTTTCCTTATTCACTTAAGGCGAAGGATTCTCCAGCTTCTGTTAGATGGCATGGAGAAGTGTTTCCGGGAGTTGCTCATTGGAGATTAAAAAAAGGAGAAATTACTGTAGCTAGATTTGATGGAGATAAAGGTAGCTATTCCCTCTTAATGGGTCATGCTCATAGTGTAGAAGGACCGGATACCAGCGGAACATATCTATGGGTAGAAGTAAACGATTGGCCCTTATGGGAAGAAAAGTTTATTCGTGGTCCTTATATCCATCATGTTGCTGGTATTTACGGAAAGTTTGCTCCGGTACTCTATGAGGCCTGTCGTTATATCCCTGAATTAATTCCAGATGCGGTAGACCCAGATGAAGAAGAATTAAAAAAATGGCTAAGAGAATAATTTCTTAAAACAATTTTAAAAAAGAGGTATATCAAGATGAAGA
>JBGPSO010000290.1:0-2008 GCA_041490145.1 Atribacterota bacterium | reverse complement strand
CTGATAAGAATATTTCCAGTCACCTTTTTTATAGCGGTCAGTAATCTGATTAAATTGAGGGAAGGGGATAGGGATGGTTTTACCTTCACCGCTTTTAGTTAAAAGGGTAATTAGCTCTAAATTAGTCAACTTCCCTCTTTTGTTTTCTAAATATCCTTTAAAGAGAAGATAAGTATCTAAGTCTATCCTCCGGGAGTTAATCAGGATACCAGCTCTGGTGGGGAATAACTTTTCAGTATCTTTTTTAGCATAATTTATTAAATTATGCTCTATCAATATTTCTAAACTCTTCTTAATTTCTGTCTTTAAGTCGTCTTCTTCAAAATTAAATACCCAGTAATGGTCCTCTTTTTTAAAAGCAGAAGTTGATTCCTTAAACTGATTATTCAGTTTTTCTTCGGTATTTATCCCCCTGGCTATTTCCTTGAGCAGAAAATTAGTAAAGTTTTTCTCTTTCTTGCTGGGATGGTAGAATACTTTCCTATCTGCTTTTAGGGAAGAGTTATATTTTTCTCGGGGATCATTTATGCGAGGCATCCCGGCCGGATTAGCCGGTTTTAAAGCCTTAAAAAAGAGATTTTGCAGGACAGTCTCCGAAAAGAGAGAATCAGCCAGAAAAATAGCCCGCCCAAAATTATCTTTTTCTTGCTGATTTAATCTTCCTGCTCTTCCTCCCATATTTTCTACCTCGGTCATCGTAAGACTGGTACGATAGCTATTTCGATAATCTCCGTCATCACTGCTATATTTGTCTAGGGAGAGGATTACATTTTTAAAAGGCAGGTTTATTCCCATAGCCAGGGTAGTAGTAGCACAAATTAGTTTAATCTCTCCTTTTTTAAGATAGGTTTCTATAAGATTTCTCTCCTCCCAGGAAAGGTCAGCATTATGATAGGCCATCCCTTTTTCTAATAAATAGAGTAACTCATCCCGGGACCTGGTCTCCTCCAGCCGGGAAAGCTCAGAAATACAATTTTCAGCCCTGGGAGCATCAATCTGCTCAGCCAGCCAGGAAGCCCATCTGCGGGTATCTCTGCGGGTAGGGAGGAAAAGGAGGGTAGGTTCATCTTTTTCTATAAAATAGGAGACCGTTTTTTTAAGATAATCTTCATAAGAATTTTCCTGAACTTCATCAGGACTAAAGAAGGTCTCTTCTCCGCGGTAATAATTATTATGGGTGATATATTTGAAAGTTCCTCCCTGCACTATTCCTTTCCGTAATTCTACCGGACGTTGGTAAGAAAGCAGGGAATTGGCCGAAATCCAGTTTAAGAATCCGGCTTGATTATCCAGGAAAGCTGATAAGGCGATAATCTTAAGTTCAGGTTTTTTCTTTCGGATAGAGGTAATTATTTCTTCCAGGAGTGGACCGCGGACGGGGTCATCTATCATCTGCATCTCATCGATGATGATAAGAGAGACCTCTCGTAAGAAATCAGGATACTCAAGGAGGAAATAATTAAATTTCTCATAGATCATTACTGCTACCTGATAGCCTCCCCGGATAATTTTCTGATCATCTTCCCGGCGGTCTCGGGAAGAGATGAGGGTGTTTATATTACAATCAGCATAAAGGTCTTTAAAGTGATGATATTTTTCTTCCGCTAAAGAACGCAAGGGGACTAAATAAATGGTCTTTTTCTTGTGGACAGCCTGGGTAATAGCCGCCATCTCCCCGATGAAGGTCTTCCCCGAAGAGGTAGGTGCAATCACCAAAAGATTCTGATTGTCATTGCGAGCTTTCGAAGAAAGCGCGGCAATCTCATCCCCTCGCACGCGGGAATCCATTAAATTGTCATTGCGAGGAGCAGAGCGACGCGGCAATCCCTTGTTTCCATCATAATCCAATACCCCATAATCTTTTACCGCCTCCTCCTGAACCGGTAACAGATCAGGAGAATAATTCTTCTCCCAAATATCCACCATATAAGAGGGGACTCCCCAAACTTCTAAATCTCTCATCTTCATCGGCTTTTTAAACAATTTACTTCCTTCCTTTCTAACCATT
>JBGPSO010000289.1:0-2021 GCA_041490145.1 Atribacterota bacterium | reverse complement strand
TCACCACATTAATGTTAAAATCTACTCCTACTCTTTCTGCTGCCTCTTGCATCTCTTCATGTACAGGATTCCCTCTAAGGTTCCCAGCGCGGGCATTAGGGTGGGTCATCTGGGCATGATTATCCTCAATAGTCTTTCTGCCACAAATACCAGGTAAAATAGATTTTCTTCCGCCAGAAAAACCAGCGAAATAATGAGGTACAATAACTCCGGTAGTGATAATAAAATCTGTTTCGGATACGAGCGAGTTAACCCAAAGTTCATTACCACTTTTCAGTTTACCCAGATAATGCAAATCAGGACTATCCGCATTATGATTTATAAATTTATAAGTAGAAATTATATCTTCTCCAAATATATTACTCAGCTCTTCTTTGTAATTGTCTCGATGAATCCCAGTAGCTATGATAAACTTGATATCTTCCTTGTTTACTCCGACTTCATCTAATTCGTTTAATAATGGTGGCAAGATTATTTTATAAGGAGTAGGTCTGGTAATATCATTTACAATAATTAAAATTTTTTGAGCTCTTTTTTGAAAGATTAATTCTTTTAAGGAAGGACTACCAATCGGATTTTTTAATAAATATTTAAGTTTTTCTTCTGGATTAGATAAAACTTCTTGCTCTTTCAAATTTAATACCTGTAAAATATTTTTATCTGATAAAGGTAATTGAACTTCTTCTTTACCATACTTTAATTTCATCTTTTACTTTTTACCTCTATCTAGAATATTGGTAGCCAGACAGATAGGAAAGGCATCTACTCCGGCAAAGTGTTTGAAAAGGATGGCCTTTCCTTCCATTACTGGTAGAGCTGCTTCTGGGCCTATATTTCCTTTTTATTTTTATTACTTACTATATTTTGGTGGTTCGGTTTCATATAGGTTGTAGCCTGATGAATCTATCACCACTATCGCAAAGAAATCTTTTACATAAAATTTATAAATTGCCTCTGCTCCTAAATCTTCATAAGCTACTACCTCAGATTTTCTAATACTTTTTGAAATTAAAGCGGCTGTTCCTCCGATTGCTCCAAAATAGACGGCTCTATTCTTCTTCATACTTTCAATTACTTCTGGGGAACGTAACCCCTTCCCTATCATCCCTTTTAGGCCTTTATCTAATAATGTTGGAGTATAAGGATCCATACGATAGGAAGTAGTAGGACCAACAGATCCACAGGAATATCCTGGCTTAGTGGGAGTAGGACCAGCATAGAAAATAATTTGTCCCTTAAGCTCTATAGGAAGTTTTTGTCCTTTTTGGATTAATTCAAAAAGGCGCTGATGGGCAGCATCTCTGGCAGCATAAATATACCCAGTTATATTTACAAAATCTCCAGCTTTTAATTGTATAACTTTTTCTTCGTTTAAAGGAGTAGTTATTTTTGTTGCTTCTTTCATAAATTTGCTTCCTGTTTTAAAATTTTTATTTTCTATAATATTCCTTCGGCATGTCGGGCGGCATGACAACAGACATTTACTGCTGCGGGAAGCCCGGCTATATCAAATGGGGTCAGGCCTACACTTGACACTTAAATAACAGGTTCTAAAACCAAAAGTGTCAAGTGTAGGCCTGACCCCATTATTATTATACTACATCTATTTCAAAAATCCTTCTTTTTTGGGAATATTTTTTAAAATAAGAAAATAACCAAAGTGATAAAATAATATTAGTTTAATTAATTATTATTTTTCTTCTAATGTCTCTTTGGCTGACTTGATAGACTCCTCTACCCTTTTTAAAGAAGTCCCCCCGTAAGAATCCTTAGCCTTAACGGCAGCTTGAGGTGTTAAAATTTTTAAAGTTCTTTCATCAAAACTTTTATGAAATGCTTTTAATTCCGATAAAGCTAAATTTTCTAAATGATTATTATTTTCCAGACAATAAAGAACAATTTTACCTACTAATTTATGAGCCTCTCTAAAAGATAAGCCCTTTTTCACTAAATAATCTGCCAATTCGGTAGCAGTAGAAAAATCATTTTTGGTACCTTTCTCCATCTTTTCTTTATTAATC
>JBGPSO010000288.1:0-2022 GCA_041490145.1 Atribacterota bacterium | reverse complement strand
TCTAATATACCTCTAATCTATTCTTCCTAATAGATCAATTATAAAATAGTGCGCCCGAGAAGAGTCGAACTTCCAACCAAGGGCTTAGGAAGCCCCTGCTCTATCCATTGAGCCACGGGCGCATAAGCACAAATTATCTACCTCTCATTATAAAGGTGACAGGCACAAAAATGTTCTTCCTTTGCTTCTGTTAATTTAGGTTCAATTTCAGAACATATCTTCATAACCTTAAAACACCTCGGATGGAACCTGCATCCTTTGGGTGGGTTTGCGGGACTGGGGACATCGCCCTGTAAGATAATTCGTTCCTTCTTATAATCTGGATTAGGAACAGGAACGGCAGATATTAATGCCTGGGTATAAGGATGCATAGTATTAGTAAACAATTCTTTTTTATCCGCGATTTCTACTATCTTTCCCAGGTACATTACTACAACTCTATCACTGATATATTTTATTACACTTAAATCATGAGCAATGAAAAGATAAGTAAGGTTAAATTCTTTCTGCAGGTCTTTAAGAAGATTTATAATTTGAGATCGTATAGATACATCCAAGGCAGAAACTGCTTCATCACACATTATTATCTTTGGTTCTAAGGCCAGGGCTCTAGCAATACCTATTCTTTGCCTTTGACCTCCGCTAAATTCATGAGGAAAGCAATCCATACATTCGGGATCTAGCCCTACTCTTTCTAAAAGTTTTCCAACTTTTTTGTACCTCTCTCGATGATTTAATAGGTTATGAGTTAATATACCTTCAGCAATTATATCCTTTATTTTCATTCTGGGATCAAGAGAACTATAAGGGTCCTGAAATATTATCTGCATGTTCTTTCTCTCTTTTCTCATATCCGCCTTTTTCATCTTTACTATATCTCTACCATCGAATATTACTTGTCCTTTAGTAGGTTCTTCTAATCTTAAGATGGTAAGAGCTGTCGTTGTCTTACCGCAACCAGATTCTCCCACCAGTCCTAAGGTTTCTCCTTCGTACACCTCAAAAGATACATCATCTACAGCTTTTATCCAGCCTACCGTTCGTCTAAAAACACCTTTCTTTATCGGAAAGTACTTAACTAAATTATCTACTTTTAATAATGAATCAATCATTTATACTCACACTCCTACTAAAAGATCTTTTTTTACTTCTTGGGCAACTTTATCTATATTCCAACACCTTACTAAATGTCCTTCTTCAACCTTAATTAATTGAGGTTCCTCCTCTTTACATCTATCCGTCATAAACCTACATCTGGGATTAAATTTACATCCCTCTGGAAAATGTAAGGGGTTAGGGACAATCCCTGGTATCACATTTAATCTTTTCATCTCCAAATCAAGCCTGGGTATAGAAGTTAATAACCCAAAAGTATAGGGGTGTAAAGGGCTATAAAAGATGGTCCTTTTATTCGCATATTCCACAATCTTGCCGGCATACATAATTGCTATCCTATCTGCTATCTCTGCAATAACACCTAAATCATGGGTAATCATTATTAGAGATCCATTGAACTCTCGTAAAAGTGTGCTCATTAAATCTAATATTTGTGCTTGAATAGTAACATCTAAAGCGGTAGTAGGCTCATCAGCAATAAGCAATATGGGGTCACAAGACATGGCCATGGCTATCATCGCCCTTTGTCTCATTCCTCCACTTAACTGATGAGGGTATTCATTAATCCTCTGCTCCGGCATAGGTATACCTACTTTTTCCAGTAGTTTTATCGTTTTTTTTATGGCCTCATCTTGGCTAATTTTAAAATGCATCAGCAAAGCTTCTGAAATTTGAAACCCTACTGTTAATACCGGATTTAGAGCAGTCATAGGTTCTTGAAAAATCATAGCTAGGTCTTTTCCCCTTATTTTTCTCATTTCAGCATCGGTTTTTCTTAATAAGTTTTCACCTTTAAAAAGTATTTCTCCCTCCACTGTCTTTCCTGGATAATCAAGCAATCTTATGATAGAAAAGGCAGTAACACTCTTGCCACAACCAGATTCTCCTACTAAACCTAAAACCTCT
>JBGPSO010000287.1:0-2030 GCA_041490145.1 Atribacterota bacterium | reverse complement strand
TAATTTAGAGCTAATTACCCTTTTAACTAAAAGCGGTGAAGGTAAAACCATCCCTATCCCCTTCCCTCAATTTAATCAGATTACTGACCGCTATAAAAAAGGTGACTGGAAATATTCTTATCAGTATAAGATGGCAGAATTAGTCGGAGACCGGGGAGAAGACGGTAAAGAAATTTATCAGGATATCTTAGAATTAAAAGAAGAAAATCCAAAACTGGATACAGAAGATTATCTTTCTATTAAGAAGGCCCTCCTTTTATATGATTGGATAGGAGATAAAGAGATAAAAGAGATGGAAGAGATATACCAGCTCTACGGTGGGGCAATCCGGAAATTAGCGGAAGGCTTTTCCTGGTTGGCGGATAGCTTAGCCGCAGTAGCGGAGAGTTTAGGCTGGAACAAAAAAGAGAATAAAAAAGAAGAATTAACCGGAATAAAAATACTCTCTGAAAGATTAGCCTGGGGGTTAGAGGAAGATGGGCTAAAGCTGGCGCGCCTGCATATCCCCGGATTAAGCCGAAGTTATATTAAGGCTCTGCTAAAAGAAGGATTCGATAATGAGAGGTGTATGGCAGAATTATCCGTAGAAGAGCTGGCCAAAGTTCTGCCTCCAAGATTAGCCGGAAGAATCAAAGATAGATATCCTACCGTTCTTTCTCCATCTGCTGCTGAAAACTATAAACCCGAAATCTGTAACCCAAAACCTGCAATCTGCAACTTCTCTCCCAAAACTTCCATTTCTCGCCAACACACACCAAATACTAACGACCAACGACTAACGACTATTTTAGAGATCGACCCACATCGCCCTGACCGAATCATCTTTCAAGGGAAAGAGATAAAAGTAACCTCCAAAGAATTTTCCTTAATTCACCTCTTAGCCCAACATCCTGAACAAGTAATGAGCTATGACGAACTTTTAGATAAACTCTGGAAAGATGAAGAAGATGCTATCTATAATCGAGTAAGCTTTCACATCTCTAAAGTCAGAAGAACTATTCTAAAAATAATTGGAAAAAGCAAAATAAATAAAGAAAAAGTTAAAAATATCTTTACAGTAGTTTCTAAGAGAGGGGTAATGCTAAAATTAAAAGCTGAGCAAATAAAAATAAATTAATTTTTAAAATTACTATTTTAGAACTAATATCTTCCCTATCTGCATATTGTTTACTTTCCCATTAGTCAAAAAGATAAACTAATCATCGAAATTAAATCCGGATAATAATTTTTCTATTTATTATTCGGATTTTTTATTTTTTACTTATTCCATGCACAGAGAAAACTCATCAAAAACTCATCGAAAACACAGAGAAAACTTGATACAAGAAAAATTATTTATGTTGTAATTAGATTAGTCGTTAGCAGGAATGGAAAATGGGGACTGGCTACTTTTTTGATTTAAAAAGGTGCCTGTCCCCCTTTTTCCACAAAAACGAATAACTGAAAACCGTAAACTGAAAACTATTTTCGATAAAGGAGAAAATATATGGAAAAAGAAAAATCAAACAACCAAAACAAATCCTCCCAAGAAGGTTATGTTATTGTCCCCAACTACTTCCTCCGAGAATGGGTAAAGGTATTAGGAGGAGGACCTGCCCTACTCTATCTGGAACTACTTTCCTATTGCCATCAAGAAAAAGATATAGTCTGGCCAACTCTGGAGAGCTTAAGTAAGAAGATGCAATTAACTCCTAAAACCATAACCAAATATCAGCAGATATTAGTGAAATTTGGTTTAATCAAAAAGTTAAATAAAAGAAAAACTGCCTCAGGTAATTATAGGAGAAATATTTACCGAATTACTCCTCTGGATAGGGAAAAAAATACGCTACCTCTAAGTAAAATTTTCCCCTATTTAGAGGAAAAATTTACTCCTAACCTAGGGAAAAATTTACCTATAAACAATAACAATCTTAAACATTACCAATACAACAACAAAGGAGTTGTTGCTGTGGTTGATTTTATAAAATTAAAAGAAGAAGAAAGGAGAAAGAGAATCAAAGAAGATTTAACTGGATTAGACTTTAAAG
>JBGPSO010000286.1:0-2050 GCA_041490145.1 Atribacterota bacterium | reverse complement strand
TTAAACCCGGTAAGGGCAAAAATAGTAAAAGACCTCAGGAGACTGGAAATGAAATACTTACCGGGCAACTATCGGCTATGCTCAAGTGATTCCCGGTTTAACCACAGATTGGATACTTTCTCAATTTAGCCAAGAGCAAAAAAAAGCCTCTAGCCTTTATCAAGTGTTTGTCCGTTCCGGGATAAAAGCAGGATCACCCTTAAAAGCCATAAAGGGACAAATGTTTCTTGGTCAAGAGAATTTTATCGAGGAGATAAAACACTTGCTGAGAGGTAAAGAAAGATTAAAGGAGATAACCAGACCAGCCTTAAAGGAGATTTTTAAAGATAAGGACCAGAAGTCAAAAGACCAAGCGAGGTATGAGGCTCACCTACAGTATGGCTATACCTTAAAAGATATAGCAGAATATATTGGCGTGCATTATTCTACAGTGAGCGGAGCGATTAAAAAAGTTGAGGGGGAAGATGAAAAGTGATATTGCAAGACCTGACCCCATAACATAGATCGCCAAAAAAAACTTGAAATCGTCCAATCCAAAAGGGTCGATCCTGCGGGCGAGCGGAGGGGGGTGGATTTCGCTTGCCCTACAAATTTTGGGCGAAATTTGTTCGAATTTTTTCGAATGCACACCACCAGTCGGTTAGATTTTTAAAAGGTAAAAAGAAGAAATCTCGTCATAAGGAAAGGCGGGATTTTTCTATTTTAAAAAATTATTATATTTTATTTGTCTTATCTATAAAAATACTATAAAATTAATACGGGTGAAATATAGAATTGACAAAGGTAATCATTCAGTGTATTATCTTTACTTCCATTATGTAGCTTGTGTCAAATATAGGCATAAATCTATTACAGATAAAGTTGCTGAAAGGCTAATAGTTATCAATCTTGATGTTGCTTCGAAATGGATACGCTGGTTGCTAAAGCAACCTAGAAGCCCCTTTCGTAAGAAAGGGGAGCATTCACTTAATAATCTTACTCTAATAAGTAAAAGGTGGTAAATATGGAATACGAATCGATAATAAATATCCTCGCTCCTTTGTTACGAGGTTTAACTTTTGATGGAGAGAAAGGTAAAATTATATTTTTTACCGATAATCCTCAGAGAGTTGATTTTTTAGTTAAACCAAAAAATTATAATCGGCTGATGACTCAGAAAATAGATTTTTCGCCTTTATACTTAGATGATATTGGGGATATAAAAGATATCCAAAATAAAGACCAAGAGAACAAAATAGTCATTAAAACGATAGAAAGATTTAAAGAATATATCACAAAATATAAAAAAGAACCTCCGGCAGTTATTCTTAAGAATGTTGGTCTATTTTTCTTAGGAAATACTTATGATGAATGTATAATTACCAGAAGAGATTACCCTGAATATTTAAAAGCTATTTTAATAAGTTTTGATTTCCCTGCGAAGGGTAATTTAATAGGGGAGAAAAAATCCTTATGGCAAAAAAATATCAAGTCTTTTCAAGAAATTCCCGAAGCTATTAGTAAGAAAAAAAATGATAGAAATAAAGTAGTAAAAAATAAAATAGCGGTGGTTACCGGTGGGGCTCAAGGTTTTGGAGAAAGTATCGTCAGAGGATTGACAGAATTTGGCAGCTTAGTTTTTATAGCTGATATAAATTTTAAAGGTGCTTCCGACTTAGCCGAAGAACTTAATTCGTATTATAGAAGAACTACTGCCTTACCTATAAAAGTAGATGTCTCAGATGAAAAATCAGTTTCTCTTCTGGTTTCTAAGATAACTAAAATGGCTGGAGGAATAGATATCTTCATCAGTAATGCGGGGGTATTAAGGGCTGGAAGTGTTAAGGAAATGGATAGGGAAGTATTTAATTTGGTAACCAAAGTAAATTATTTTGGTTATTTTTTATGTACAAAGTATGTCTCTAAAATTATGGCTTTTCAGAATAGACCTAATAAGAAATATTATACTGACATTATTCAGATAAATTCTAAGTCTGGTTTAGTTGGATCGAATAAAAACAGTGCTTATGCCGGAAGTAAATTTGGGGGGATTGGACTAACTCAAAGTTTT
>JBGPSO010000285.1:0-2061 GCA_041490145.1 Atribacterota bacterium | reverse complement strand
TCTATTAGAGAATGAATATAATCATCATCACCACTGGTAGTGACCAATATGGCACCATCGACCTTTTTTGCCTTAAAAAAGTTGACTCCTGCCAGTTCTTCTTTGACAATACGATGGTTTAATGAGATTATAACGTTATATCCTTTCTCTGCTGTCACTGATTCAATACCGTCTATTATTTCTCCATAAAAGTCACCAAGTGCATCTGGTACAGCAATGCCAATACATTTAGAAAGATTAGTCTTTAAACCACTTGCCATAGCAGAAGGAGAGTATCCCAATTCCTCTATCACTTTTAATACACGCTTACGTGTCTTTGGAGAAACACCATTATTTCCATTAAATACACGGGAAACGGTAGTAATGGAAACGTTTGCTTTTTTTGCCACTTCTTTTATAGTTATATTCATATTATTTCTCTTCTCTAATAATAGAAAACGTTTTCTATTATATTAACTCATAATCTATTTTTTGTCAAATAATTTATAATACTTTACGAAACATATACCAAAAAATAGTTTAAGATAGGTTTGATAAAATTTAAAGAGGTATTTAAATGGACATAGGTAGAAAGAATTAGGGCATAATGGTCTGGTTTCAATCAATATCGATTGAAACCAGACCTGAAAAATGAGGCTAAAATACCGGTTTGCGAGCAGAAATCTTCACACTGGCCACTTTACCATCCAATTCTCTGGCTATTCGCCTGATAACTTCTTTTGAACCTAAATCTTCTCCATTTCCTACCGCGGATAAGAAAGATAGATCATCTGATGATTTAATAATTGACTCTATCTCGTCAAACTTGTATACCTGACGCTCATTAACTTTCACTTGCTCAAGTCCAGCCTGGCGTAATCCAGAAAGATACTTCTTTTCACTAATCGCTCCCGAGACACAGGAACAGTATAATTTTTTATTCTCATACATCCATTCCGGGATATTCTCAGCTACTATATCTGAAATTACCATTCTACCCCCCGGTTTCAGCACTCGAGCAATTTCCGAAAATACTTTCTCTTTTTCGGGAGAAAGATTAATAACGCAATTAGAAATTACCCATTCCACCGAAGAGGAATCCACAGGAAGATCCTCGATCAACCCTTTACGTACTTCCACATTAGTAACCCCTGCTGTCTTAATATTCTCCTTCGCTCTTTCAATCATCTCCTCGGTCATATCCACTCCGATAACCCGCCCTGAAGGCCCTACCTTGCGAGAAGCAATCAAAAGATCAAGCCCGGTACCCATACCCAGATCAAGTACAGTTTCCCCTTCCTTAACTTCACTGTAGGCTAATGGATTCCCACAACCAAAGCTGGTCAGTCCAGAATCAAGAGGGAGATTAACCAGGTCCTCCTCGCTATAACCTATATTTTTGGCTATAGCTAAAGTAGAACAACAGGATTTTTCTAAACTTCCACAACAGTTTCCATCTTCTTTAGATATTGCTTGGGCGTATACTTTTTCTACTTCCTTTCTAACTTTTTTTGGATTAACTTTATTTTTTTTAGATTTCATAAAACCTTCTCCCTTCTTTTTATTTTTAGTCGGACAACATGATTCAATAACCTTGCAAAACTTCGAAAGATGGAAGATAAAAATATGTATTGAAGAAACTACCATTTTTCAGTTATTAATTCCAGTTTACCTGGCATCTTTTCAAGATTTTCTTCTGACCTATATTCTCTATCTAGGTCGGACCAGACCTCCCAGAGCTCCCCCGATTAGTCCTAATAAACCAAAATAAAGGGTAGCTATAAAAATCCCTCCTCCTAATATGGCCCCAAACATTCCACCTAATACACCTCCCAGTAATCCGCCCGTGACACTGCCTACTACACCACCTAAACTGGTAAGGACAAACATGGCTAATATTCCTCCGATGCTCCCACTTAGAAAACCAGCTAAGGCCCCACTTCCTGCTCCTCTAACGATCAATCCGGCGATAAAACCAGCCAAAAGTGGACCGAACAAAGGAATAGAACCTAATACCGTCATAGAAATAATTCCTACTACTAATGCCCAAAACATATTGACCTCCTTTTAAAAAAAACCTTC
>JBGPSO010000284.1:0-2082 GCA_041490145.1 Atribacterota bacterium | reverse complement strand
GCGGCAGATGTTCCTGCTCTTTTACAACCTGTCATCAGACCAATTACCAGAAACATTAGAATTAAAAGCTTTGTATTCATTATAATTAAAAATTAAAAGGTTATTAATAAATATTTAAATTTTAATAAAAGAATGAGAAGAAAGAGTTTATGGATAAAAGAAAAGGTTATTTTTTAATAATTCCAGCGCTGGTTATCATGTGCATTTTTACTTTATATCCTTTAATAGAGGGGATTAGAGTATCATTTACAGATAAAAGCATGCTTAGAGCGGAGTATAGTTATATTGGCGTAGATAATTACAAGCAGATGTTAGGTGATCCTATTTTCTGGCTTTCACTCTGGCATTCGCTAATACTGACGGGAGTTGTGGTAATATTGCAATTAATATTTGGGCTTATTTTAGCCTGGACGATGAAACAAAAAATACCAGGCATGCCGATTTATAAAAGCATTATTATGGCAAGTTGGGTAATTCCTGTTGCTGCTACAGTAACAATTTTTAAGTTTATGGCACAATCTGATGTTGGTTTTATAAATATAATATTAAAAAGTATAGGGTTAAAAAGCCTGGTAAGATACTGGTTTGGAGACCCATTAACCGCATTTCCTTTGATTATTTTACTGCATTTATGGAGAAATGTACCATTTTATGGAATTGCTTTTTTAGCAGCCATGCAGACAATTCCTGCAAGTTTCTATGAATCGGCCGAAATTGACGGAGCCAATGCTTTTCAAAGGTTCTGGTATATAACCCTCCCTGGAATAAGAAATATGATAATTGTAATGGTTACTATACATGTTCTCTGGACATTCAATAATTTTGATTTTATTTATTTGGCAACCGGTGGAGGTCCGGTTAATTCAACTGATGTACTTCCAGTTTATGTCTATAGACAAAGCTGGGATAGTTATGCGGCGGGATATGGGGCAAGCATAGGTACCGTTATGCTTTTAATCCTTAGTATTTATTTAATAATTTATTTACTGATTCAAGAGAGAGGAGAATATAAACGATGAAAGGATTAAGGTTAAATAAAAGACAAATAAAAATTCGAGACGGGATTATCGCATATATAATTATCTTCATTTCTTTATGCTTTTTTATACTGCCAATGATTTGGATTTTTTACTGTTCTTTTAGAACTCAAGAATCTATTTTTACCGGTAAAGTCATTACATCTTTAAAAGGTTTCACATTTAATAATTATATAAAAATACTTAGTGTGACCGATTTTCCTCGTTATTTTGTAAATTCAGTAAAAATATCAAGTCTCGTTACTATTCTAAGCCTTATTATTTCAATATTTGGAGCATATGGATTGAGCCGTTATGATATTAAAGGTAAAAAAATCGTTATGCTTGGCATATTCTCTACTCAAATGTTTCCGCAAGTTCTCCTGCTTATACCTCTTTTTTTAGTTGTTTTTTCATTGAATTTAATGAATAGCGTATTAGGTATTGTTCTTACTCAATTAATTCTCGTTCTTCCTTTTTGTTTGTGGATGTTGGAAGGATATTTTGATACCATACCAATTGATTTGGATGATGCTGCTAAAATTGATGGAAGTAACCTTATCCAGCAATTAATATATGTTATTTTACCTATTGCTGCACCTGGTACTATGGTGGTAGCTTTTTATTCCTTTGTTGTTTCTTGGAGCGATTATCTTATTGTATCTGTCATCAGCCAGAGCCAAAATACAGCGACTCTTACGCTTATTATGAAGCGTCTCTCGTCTTCTTTGCTTATTCGCTGGGGACAAGTATGCGCTGTTGCAACGCTAACCATTGTTCCAACTTTGATTATCTTCGCTTTCGTTCAAAAAAAATTAATTGAAGGTTTAACTGCTGGAGCATTGAAAGAATGATTTGATTTCTAATGGTGGTGCGCTAGGTACTGTTAATTCTAATACCTGTTTTCAAAGGCACAAAAAAAGATATTTATAGAAACTTTATGGTAAGAATTTACCATTCTGTCTACTCTTAAATAGAAGATAAAATAAGTTGACAAATACGACTAATGAAATATATAATGGTTGTACGGTTATCCGTATAAGTTTATAATGTGGTATACTAAACT
>JBGPSO010000283.1:0-2104 GCA_041490145.1 Atribacterota bacterium | reverse complement strand
TGGTCAGGCTTATGTATTTTATATGGATATTCGATGCAATGGAAAAGGGTATGAAGAATTTCTTCAGAGAGGAATAGAAGAAGATCGTATTCTTTATTTAAGAGGCAGAGTTTCTAAAATATTCAAAGATGGAGATAAAATAAAAGTCTGGGGAGCGGATACGCTAACCGGAAGAAAGATTGAGATTTCGGCAGACCTGGTTGTTCTGGCTATGGCTATGATCCCTAGTAAGGGGGCAAAAAAGTTAGCTGAAAAATTAAGACTGGCAACAGATGATTATGGCTTCTTAACCGAAGCTCACCCTAAACTTCGTCCTGTTGAAAGTCTTACCGCTGGCTATTTCCTTGCTGGCGCTGCTCAGGCACCAAAAGATATTCCTGAAACTGTTGCTCAGGCATCCGGAGCAGCAAGTAAGGTAGATAGCCTTTTCTCTAAGGATGAGTTATACCATGAACCAATTATCGCCAATGTTGATGAGGAAGTCTGTGTGGGATGTGGTAATTGTGTAAATATTTGTGCTTACGATGCCGTTGAACTTGATTTAAAAACAAAAAAAGCCAGGGTTAATCCAGTTATTTGTGAGGGATGCGGTGCTTGTAGTGCTGCCTGCCCTTCGGGAGCAATGCAGCAGAATAATTTTAGCAAAAGACAAATATTTGAAATGGTAAATATTTTTACTGTTTAAAGTAAGAGGTGATCAAATGGAAGAAAACAAGAGTGTAATGAAAAAAGAGGAAAAAACTCAATCTCAAAAGGCGAAAATGATATCTTTATATATTATGGGTAAGAGGTATGAGGTGCCCGAAGGATCAACTATTATGGGGGCTTTAGAATATGCAGGATATCAATTGAAACGGGGCTGTGGTTGCCGAGAGGGATTTTGTGGCGCTTGCGCTACTGTTTACCGGACTACGGACGACTATAAAATAAAGATGGGATTAGCTTGTCAAACTGTAGTTGAGCCAAATATGTACCTTGCTCAAATTCCCTTTTTCCCGGCAAATAAAGCTCTATATGATCTAAATGAATTAGAGCCTTCTATTTTTAATTTTCAGGAAGTTTATCCGGAAACTTTCCGCTGTGTAAGTTGCAATACTTGCACTAAAGCTTGTCCTCAAGATTTAGAAGTAATGGATTATATTCAGGCGCTAATACGTGGTGATATTGCTCAAGCAGCGGATTTATCCTTTGATTGTATAATGTGCGGTTTATGTGCTGCTCGCTGTCCTGCGGAAATAGTCCCGTATAATGTAGCTGTACTGGCCAGAAGACTTTACGGAAAATACTTATCTAAAAAGGGTGAATATCTGGAGAGCAGATTAAAGGAGATAAAGGAGCACAAATACGATAAGGAGATAGAAGAGTTTATGCATATGGATAGGGAGTCTTTTAAAAAGAAGTATTATGCCAGAGATATAGAAAAAATGTAAAGAGGGTGAAAATAAATGTATCCAGAATATATGCAAGAATCTTTAAAGTTAGTGGAGAAAACAAGACCAGACAGACTTAAAAAATCATTATCCGGAGAAAAGGTTTTTACTCCCATGACGGATGCAGAAAGAGGTGAAGTCTTAACTAAGTTCCATCCCGATTATCAAGCAGATGCAAGGCAAAAAATAAGGATCGGTCCTAATAGAGGCGAGAATATTACCTCAGAAATTGCTGATCTTTTAGAATCTCATTCTCGTATAAATCCTGATGATTTCGACCTTTCCAGAGTAGATTATGATACCGATGTTCTGGTTATTGGTGGTGGTGGTGGTGGTGCAGGAGCAGCTCTTTTAGCCAGAGAGAATGGAGCCAAGGTTATTATAGCTACAAAACTGCGTATCGGAGATGCGAATTCAATGATGTCTCAAGGAGGGATTCAAGCATCGGTGAATCCCAACGATTCTCCTGCTATTCACTATTTAGATGCCTTAGGGGGAGGACACTTTGATAACAAGCCCGATCTGGTAAGAGCTCTGGTAATGGATGCTCCTTTAGTAATAAAGTGGCTTGAAGAGCTCGGGGTAATGTTTGATAAGGATTCCGATGGAAATATGGTGACTATGCTGGGGGGAGGATGCTCCAGAAAGAGAATGCATTCGGCAAGAGACTATAC
>JBGPSO010000282.1:0-2180 GCA_041490145.1 Atribacterota bacterium | reverse complement strand
TTTTTAAAAAATATAAAAATTATAATAGTTTAAAATTAAAATTTTAAATTATTATGGTTAGTAATTAAAGATATGTTATAATTAATTACCGTGAATAAATTTATGATAAATAATTATTAATATTTTTAGAAATAGATGACCAAAATTGAAAAGTATAAGCTGGAGGAATTTATTTGAAAACAGAAAAAAAGAAAGAATGGATTGCCATTTTAGATTTTGGTTCGCAATATACCCAGTTAATTGCCCGACGAGTAAGGGAGGCAAAAGTCTATTCAGAAATATTTCCCTATTATGTTGAATTAAATAAATTATTGGAAAATCCACCGAAAGGAATTATCCTCTCCGGGGGGCCAGCCAGTGTGTATGAAAAACAAGCACCACGGTGTAATGAAAAAATATTTGAATTAGATCTACCTATATTGGGAATCTGTTATGGTGCACAGTTAATTGCTCAAGTTTTAGGAGGAAAAGTAGCAAAAACATCTCAGTCAGAATATGGTAGGATTAATATTATTTTGGATAATCAGGAAGATATTTTTTATGGACTTCCTACTAATACTACCTGCTGGATGAGCCATCAGGATTTAGTGAAAGATCTTCCTTTAAATTTTAAGATTATTGCACATAGTGAAAATACCAAAGTTGCAGCTATGGTAAATAAAAGTAAGAAAATTTATGGTGTTCAATTTCACCCTGAAGTTACCCATACCCCTTTAGGGGAAAAGATATTTAAAAATTTTCTCTATAATATATGTAAGTGCAATCCCAGCTGGAATCTTGAATCTTTTATTCGACAATCTTTAAGTGATATTAAAGAAAAAGTTGGAGACTGGAAAGTCATTGCTGGGGTAAGTGGAGGGATAGATTCTTTAGTAGCAGCAGTATTAACCCACAAAGCTATTGATAATCAACTCCACTGCATCTTCATTAATAATGGTCTATTGAGAAAAAGAGAAGCAGAAGAAGTTCAGAAGATATTTAAAGAGAATTTTAAAATTGATTTAAGCTATATCGATGCTTCTAACCGGTTTTTAGATAAATTAAAAGGTGTGAGTGACCCTGAAGTAAAGAGAAAGATTATCGGAGAAGAATTTATTCGAGTGTTTGAGGAGAATGCTGAAAGAATAGGTAAAGTAAAATATTTATTACAGGGCACTCTTTATCCTGATGTGATAGAAAGTATTTCTTTAAAAGGGCCTTCTTCTAAAATTAAATCCCATCATAATGTAGGTGGACTACCTGAAGAGATGAACCTTAAAATTTTGGAACCTTTAAAATATCTATTTAAAGATGAAGTGAGAAAAATCGCTAAAAAGTTGAAATTCCCCGAAGAGTTAATCTGGAGACAACCTTTCCCTGGTCCGGGCTTATCTATCAGGATAATTGGTCCAGTAGAGAAGGAAAGATTAGATATTTTAAGAGAAGCAGACGAAATAATTAAACAAGAAATAAAAAAGAACGGCCTCTATAAAAAGGTATGGCAATCTTTTGGCATCTTACTTCCCATAAAGACAGTTGGAGTAATGGGAGATAGTCGAACCTATGATTTTGCTCTTACCTTAAGGATTGTAACCAGTAGTGATGGTATGACTGCTGATTGGGTTAAAATACCATATAAGATATTAGGAGAGATATCTAATAGAATTATTAATGAAGTTAAAGGTATTAACCGGGTGGTTTATGATATTAGTTCAAAACCACCAGCAACGATTGAATGGGAATGATATTCGTATCTTGTATCTCGTGAATCGTATCTCCTAAAGAAAATAGAAGTCAGAAGTCAGAAGAAAATAGTAATAAGTGATTAGTAATGTGCAATAAGTAATGGGGGTAGGGGTTTGATTCATCAAACCCGTAAAAAAACGGGTCGAATAAATTCGACCACTACACTAAAAAATATACTTTATTTGAAAAAGTTTTGAATTTTGAATTATAATTTTACGTTTTTCGCTTTAAATTTTAAGTTTAATATGATTAAGTAGTATGTGTAACGAATTAATTAAAATGACTAAAATATCGAAAGAGTAGGTAATATTTTTATGTCAACATTGGTGGTAGTTGGATCTCAATGGGGAGATGAAGGAAAAGGAAAAATAACTGATTTACTTTCCGAGGAAGCAGACATTATCGTGAGATATCAAGGTGGCTGCAATGCTGGTCATACCGTAGTAATAGGAGAT
>JBGPSO010000281.1:0-2213 GCA_041490145.1 Atribacterota bacterium | reverse complement strand
TTTTCATAAATAGAACTATTATATATATACGACAAATAAATTAGAAATCCTTCTTTTTAAGGATTCTTTATTTTCTTATTTTTATTATCTGACCTTGATTGGCTCTTTGTAGCTCCTGAGGTGAAATTTTAACCAGAGAATTTTCTGAGCCGCCTCCGGAATAAACCATCTCTTTTTCCATTACTTTGGGGTCAATTAAAAAAGTAGCCGGGTAACCAAAGGAGGGAACTCCGCCACAGATATAGCTGGTTTTTTCCAGAATCTCCTCTGGATTAGCCGGGCGGGGTGGTTCAATGCCTAGCACTTTTCCTATTTTCTTTAAACTTACTCGATCTTCTCCTTTCACAATAGCCACAATTAAATTTCCCTGATCATCTATTAGGCAGATATTCTTTACGAGATTTTCTGCGGAGGTATGAACAGATCTCGCGGCATCTTCTACTGAATGACAGGAAGTTGGGAAAGAAAGATGCTCAGCTGGAAGATGATTATCCTGAATATACTGCTTAATTTTTTCTTCGTAGTGACTCATTAGTATTCCCTTCCACTTGAATAGTTCTTAAGCATCAATTTAAATATAAGAGGAATATATTTTCAAAGCTTAACTATAATATTTTTTTAATACTTTAAGGGCATTTAAGGTAATCCACTTACTTTTCTTACCCTTTTGTTCAATATTGGTCTGAAAACGTCCGTTAAAAGTATTTTCTAACTTCCATTTACCCTGTCCATCCTGCTTAGAGACTAAGATATCTATAGCTTCCTGCATTCGTTCATCATGGTAACCTAATCGGGTTAATATTCCTAAAATCTCTAAAATATCATCCTGATACATTAAAGGAAAACCTAAACGCAGCCAGCTGGGTTTAGCTATTTTGCTCAAATCATGACTTTTTTTATAAAGATGATGCTTAAGTAAATACTCCACCCCCTCTGAAATCGTTTTTTTAACCTCTTCATTTCTTTGAGTAATAGGAATTTCTGCTAAGGCCTTTAAAGTTTTTACTACGCCCATATGACAGGAATGTTTACCCCAACACATAACAAATCTATCGTAAGGCCAACCTTTCGGTCGTTCATTTATCCCATCATCGAATCTTTGATAAGTAGTAATCCAATGGATAGCTTTTTGTACTCTTTCATCTTCGAGACAGCCTAACTTAATTAAACTATAAACCAGGTTTCCGGTTAAGCAAGGTATCACCCCGCTGGATTTACCTCCTCCGGTCTTGGCACTGACCGATATAGAAAAACCATTACTTTCGCGATTTTGAGATTTTTCCAATAGAAATTCGCAAGCTTTCTTAATCCGACTATCCTTTCCGTTTGCACCGAGCTGAGCTAAGATAAGAATTTGCCATACGGTCCCTTTATATTTAGCGGTATAAAATTTTTCTGCTTCTTCCCAATACCCTTCCTCTTTCTGTTTGGCTAAAATCCTGGGCACTACGCCTTTCTGCATAATTTCGGCTTTAGCCTTTAGCACTTCCGGATCTTCTTTTGACTTTTCGAAAAGATCGACTAAAGCAAAATATCTCACTGAAGGGTTATCCTCTTCTAATAACCAGGCCGTCTGGTCAGCTTTTAATTTTGATTTCCAATCATTCATTTTTAGTTCTCCTTAAAAAAAATTATTTAATACCCACATTGATTATAATTTAAAGATTTTAATCATTTTTAGGAATAAATATTTTACGCAGATGTTCTGATTTTTGCATCAAATTCTGAATATCGATTATTTTATCTTCTTTTATCTTTACAGCTTTGGTTATATCCGTAATTTCCCAACCCTTTTCTAAAGCTAATAAAATTAAATCCATCTTTTCATAAGAAATTCTAAGGACTTCTTCATCATCAAGACCAGGGATAAGATCAGGTGAAGGAGGTTTTTGGATAATTCTGGAAGGGATATTTAGATAGTGAGCCAATTCTCTTACCTGAGTTTTATATAAATTTAGAAGGGGCATAATATCAGAGGCATCATCACAGCCATGTTTTACAAAAAATCCAATCTGATATTCACTTTTATTGGCTGCTCCAACTACCAATCTATTTTCTAATTCGGCATAAAAATAGAGTAAGACCATCCTGATTCGATGTTTTATCCGATAATAGGCATTACTCTTTTCCAGATAACTTTCAAAGGCTTTATCTTTAAAACCTAAAAGACTATCGGAAAAAGGAATTTCTCCGGTCTTTCTGGTATAAAATTG
>JBGPSO010000280.1:0-2218 GCA_041490145.1 Atribacterota bacterium | reverse complement strand
CTGTATCGTGTAAATAGGTAGGCGGAATAATGACACAATATGCTTTGTCAGATAATTTGAATTTTACACTGACTTTAGGTTGTAATGCGGCAGTAATAATTATCGATTTAGCCATGGGAAAATCGGTCGGGGGTTCAAAATCAAAATGTAAATCATAACGCGGTATTATTTCATCATAAAAATCTCTACCTAAGATTCCTTGTTCGAGAATGTTTTCCAAGTCACATTGTAAATCAGGCAAATGTTGAATAGAAACAATAGAACTCTTAAAATCAGTATTTGCTAAATGTTGATCTAACTCTTTAATTACTTTGTCCATATTTATAACCTCCTAATATCTAATTTTTTTAACCGATTCAAAAAAAACATCGCACACCTAACGTAAGCCTATTTCCATAAGATCGGTGCACTCCCTCAACCCTCAACGGAAATCAGTCGAATAATACTCGCCAGGAATAGCTGACCAATGTCCCGAATCATTATACGTACCCATACATCTTCGCCTTACCTGTATCGAGGTAAGTCTGCAATCTCTTGAAAATAAGATTCAACCCCCATCTCCTTCATCCAATTATTCATCTGAATCCATCTATATTTAAGGTCAGAATCAAAGTTAGTTTTCTCGCAAGGAAATTCGTCGCATTGAAAACAAAAGTCAACACCTTTCTTTTGATAGCAAGTAATGACTCCACAGTTAGGATATTTGCAAGTTCCACTCCGACATCCTTTACAATCTGAATGGGTAAAATAGGCAAGTAATTCTTTAAAAGAAGGATAGTTTTTAAACACGGGAAGAAATACTGAAAACCTCTCAGCATATCTATCAAAAGCTCCCAGACACTCTTGTAACTTTTTACTGAGCATGCTTATTTTACCCTCAGAAAAAGCAAAACATTTACGGCAATTAAGCCCGCAGGGCGCAAGAATCTCTAACATATCTTTGTATTCCATTTATTTTTCTCCTTTCTGATATAAACATTGCGTAATAAAATAATTCTTATTTACCATATTTACTATGGATTAAATATGGGTAGTTTCATTATAGCGATTTTGAAGAAATGAACCCCACCTTATCAATATTTTCCCTAACTTATTTAACAGGAAATGAAAACCATTAAATGATCTTTTAGATTTAGTTTGAACCATTCTTACTAAGCGTTCCATTTCTACTTCTTTAAGGAGTTGTTCATTTTTCATTTTGGCCAATTGCCATATGATCCACCAATTGTCCATATCCACACCTCCATCAAGAATTATTTGACAATATATATATAACCAGCTATTATAATTATATTGGTTATATTATATACTTAAAATTATAACCTGTCAATAGATATTTACTGGTTATAATATTAAAAGAGGTAAAATTTTATGGTAGAGGTTAAAACAAATGCCGGTAATCTCTCTTTAGAGGGCGGAAAGCTATGTCTTGATTTTACTAATACTGTTGATTGGCGAAACGATAATAAAAGACAAAAAGAATTGCTTAATGATTTTTCTGATTTAATTTTATGGAGTAGACATGTAGGTATACTAGAAGAAAAAACTGCCCAAGCACTATCGCTAAAAGCCTTGCAGCAGCCAGATAAGGCAAAACAAGCCTATAAAAAAGCAATAGAATTAAGAGAAATACTTTTTCACCTATTCTCATCACTTGCCATAGAAAGAAAGCCCGAAGATTACAATCTTTCCATCTTTAATCACTTCCTTGTAGAGACTATGGGTAAATCACGCCTAGTATCTTGGCAAGATGGCTTCACCTGGTCCTTTTACCAAGATCCAGATGCTATGGATTTTATGCTAAATCCTATTACAAAATCAGCAGCCGATCTCTTAGTTTCTCCTAATTTAAAACGTTTAAAAATATGTGCTGATGATTATTGTGGTTGGTTATTTATTGATATGAGCCGCAATAATAGAAGGCGCTGGTGTAATATGAAAGCCTGTGGTAATCGAGCTAAAGCCCACCGGTATTATCAGCGCAAGCGTCAAGAGAAAAAATAATAGATTATTTAAAAAGACTAGGGAGATTAGATTATTAGGCCTCTTATAAAAAGTAAAAAAGTTACCGAATTTTTTAGCTAGTACAAGCGTCCCTGGTCACGTATAAAATGTCCCTCTGGCCATATGGTTTATTTTCACATAAAGAGGGTTGCTCGACTATCCTTGTTTTTCAGATTATTCTGTACTCTGGTACAGAGAACCGTCCCCTGTATTT
>JBGPSO010000279.1:0-2219 GCA_041490145.1 Atribacterota bacterium | reverse complement strand
GAAGCTTCCAGGCCCACAGATAAAACAACCATCTCAAATTCTTCACTGGCGAGTTTCCCATCATCTGTCTCATATTTTATCCTTAAATTATGAGTTTTAAGATCTTCTTCTACTTCTGAAATCCTTGAGCGCACATACCTCACCCCGTATTCAGATTCTGCCCTTTTAATATATTTATCAAAATCCTTCCCATAAGCCCTCATATCCATAAAAAAGATAGACGTCTGAGTATCTGGAGCATGTTCTTTGGTAATTAAAGCTTCTTTCGTAGAATACATACAGCAAACTGAGGAACAGTAACCTCTTTTAATTTTAGAGTCTCTTGAGCCAACACACTGAATCCAGGCAATACTCTTTGGATGTTTATCATCCGACCTCCTGGTTACCTGACCTTGATAAGGACCTGAAGCAGATAAAATTCTCTCCAACTCAATACTGGATACCACATTAGGAAATCTCTTGTAACCATACTCTTCTTTTAACTGAGGATTAAATTCATCAAATCCAAGAAAAAGAATTACCGAGCCAACCTTTATCTCCCTATCCTCTTCGAGCATATCATGAAGGACTGCTTCTGCCTTACAAGCTTCTACGCACTGCATACATTCAGAGCATCCTCCACAAGCAAGACATCTTTTTGCTTCTTTAATTATCTCTTCTTCGCTAAAACCTAAAACAACTTCTTTAAAATTTCCCTTCCTTTCACTTACGGGAAGAGTAGCTACTTCTATCCTCTTTTTGGGTTCTACTCCCTCGGTATCTACCTCAATCTCGCTCTCTTGACTTCCCTCTCCTTCACGACCTACTCGCATATCTTCACCATTAAGATAACGGTCAATAGAGATAGCTGCTCTTCTACCGGCGGCCATTGCTTCAATAACTGTATCGGGCCCCGTAACTGTATCACCACCAGCAAAAATGCCTTTTAGGTTCGTCTCTAAAGTTAAAGGGTCTACCTCAAACCCTCTTCCCCGAACCAGATTAAACTTATGATGAGAGCCTAAGAATGATAAATCTGAAGACTGACCAAGAGCGGGAATTATCATATCTGCATCAATAATAAATTCTGAGCCCTCTATAGGAATAGGTCTTCTTCTTCCTGAGGCATCAGGCTCGCCTAATCTCATCCGAATGCATTGGACCTGGTTAACTTTACTCTCTTTACCTAAAATCCTGGTAGGAGCAGCTAAATAAAATATCTTAATTCCCTCTTTTTCTGCTTCTTCTATCTCCTCTTCATTAGCCGGCATCTCCGCTCTTGACCTTCGATAAACAATGGTAACTTCTTTTGCTCCCAGGCGATAAACTGTTCTTGCGGCATCAATGGCGGCATTTCCACCTCCCACCACCACAACTTTTTCTCCTACTTCTACTTTCTCGCCCAAATTTACTCTTCTTAAAAACTCTACACCATGATATACACCTTTTAAATCCTCTCCGGGGATTTCTAATTTCATGCTTATATGAGCTCCAACAGCAATAAATATAGCCTCATAGCCATTATTTTTAAGGTCCTCTATCGTTAAATTCTCACCTAGAGGAGTATTTAATTTTATTTCAATACCAAAATCTTCTAAAATGCTAATTTCTTTTCTTAAAATATCTTTAGGAAGGCGATAATCAGGAATGCCTACTCTGAGCATACCTCCAGCCACAGGAAGTGCCTCAAATATAGTAGGCTTATAACCCATCTTCCTTAAATCATAGGCTGAAGTTAAACCAGCGGGACCAGAACCAATTATAGCAATCCTATTCTCTTTTTCCTGCTCAATTTTTAACTCAAAATCTACCTCTTTTTCGTAATCAGCTACAAACCTCTTTAATAAATCAATAGCAATAGGTTCATCTACATTTTGCCTCTGACATTCTCCTTCGCAGGGATGAGTGCACACTCGGCCGCATATTCCTGGGAGTGGATTCTTTTCCCGAACCAGAGTTAGAGCTTCCTTAAATTTTCCTTGAGATATTAAGGCTATATAACCTTGAGCATTAACCTGCAAAGGACAGGCAGCTCTACAGGGAGGAATTCCTCTTTTTTCAATGCCAAATGCAATGGGGGTTGCTTGGGTAAAGGGTCTATATATGGCTTTTCTATTTACCAAGTTTTCTTCATATTCACTGGGAATCTCTACCGGGCAAACTTCAGCGCAATCTCCACAACCGGTACACTTAGCTAAATCAACAAAGCGGGAATGTTTTTTTACTCTTACCTTAAAATT
>JBGPSO010000278.1:0-2225 GCA_041490145.1 Atribacterota bacterium | reverse complement strand
TTTACTTCTGACCATGATGGTATTATGTCAGAAAAACCCTTGAGCCGTTATGTCAAGCTGGTAAAAGTGTGGAGAGATCGCTATCAGGAGTTAGGAGATAAAGATTTTATCGATTATGTCTTCATCTTTGAAAATAAAGGAGAGGAAGTAGGCGTAACTCTTCATCATCCTCATGGCCAGATATATGCTTTTCCTTTTATTCCTCCCATTATCGAACAGGAACTGGATTCCAGTAAAGAATATTTAGAAAAAGAGGGGAAATGTCTCTTCTGTAAGACCTTAGAAGAAGAAAAAGAAGATGGCAGACGAATTATTGTTAGTAATGATTCCTTTTCCGCACTGGTCCCTTTTGCTGCTGGTTACAGTTATGAGGTCCACATCTATACCAATAAACATCTTCCTTCTTTTAATGATTTTACGGAAAAGGAAGAAATTGATTTAGCGGCAATATTAAAAACTTTAATGATGAAATTTGATAATCTTTTTGGTTTTGTCTTACCTTATATTATGGCCATTCATCAACAACCTACTAATGGAACAGGTAAAGAATATTCCCATTTTCACATTGAATTCTATCCTCCTTATCGTACGAAAGATAAACTTAAATACTTGGCTGGAAGCGAGTTAGGAGTTGGTGCTTTTATCAATGATTCTTTACCTGAGGAAAAGGCTCAAGAACTAAGAAATACGCCACCTGGAGGAGTGGTTTAGTATAAAATTTCCAGGTTAAAGTAAAAGGTTACTGGAAGATTAACTATAAATATAATTGGATACAAAATACAAAATAAGATAAAGAGGAGATTTTTAATGCAAGATTTGAGTGAATTATGGAAGATATTTAAAAACAAATATACTGATACAGGTTTGATTAAAGGGGCTTTTTCTGCTCCCGGCAGAGTTAATCTAATTGGAGAACATACTGACTATAATGACGGTTTCGTTTTACCGATGGCTATTGAAAGAGAGATAATTATGCTGGGGCAATTAAGGAACGATCATAAGGTGATAGTTTTTGACCTTGGTTATAATACTGAAATCAGTTTTTCTTTGAATAAATTAATTCCTCGGCGTAAAAATGTCTGGGCTAATTATTTGATGGGTGTAGTTGATGAAATACAGAAGACAGGATACATTTTACAGGGAGCAAATATTATTTTTATAAGTAATATTCCTCAGAAAGCAGGATTGAGTTCTTCTGCTGCCCTGGAGATTGTTACTGCCTTAACTATGACTGAATTAAATTTACTAAAGATTGAACCTGTAAAAATGGCTTGTCTCTGTCAGCAAGCAGAGAATAATTTTGTAGGAGTAGCTTGTGGAATTATGGATCAGTATGTCTCACGATTGGGACGGAAAGATAATGTACTCTTTATTGATTGCAGAACTAATAATTATGAACTAATCCCTTTTAGAGATAGTAATTATCAGATAGTAATTTGTGACTCAAAAATACGGAGGGATTTAATTAATTCTGAGTACAATAAAAGACGAGAAGAGTGTGAAAAGGCTACTGAGTTTTTTACTCATAGGTTCGGACATAAAGTTCAAGCTTTAAGAGATGTTACTATAGAGGAATTTAAGCAATATCAAGAGCACTTACCCGAAACTATTGCTCGAAGAGCAAGACATGTAATTTTGGAAAATTATAGGGTGCAAGCTAGTAAAAAAGCTATAGAAGCTGGTGATTATATTACATTTGGTCAATTGATGATAGAATCACACCAGAGTCTTAAGGTGGATTATGAGGTTAGTTGTGAGGAATTAGATCTCCTGGTCGACTTAGCTTTAAAGCAAGAAGGAGTGTTAGGGGCCCGGATGACTGGTGCTGGTTTTGGAGGCTGCACGGTAAATTTATTAAAGAGAGAGAATGTAAATATTTTTAAAAAAACCATTCAGAAGGAATATAAGAGAATAACAGGAATTATCCCAGATACATATATAACCATACCTGCTGATGGGGCTAAAGTTTTAAAATTTTAATTGGTTTTAATGAGAAGATTTTTACCTATCGCCATCCTATTCCTAAAGATAAAAAAATTAGGAAATATGTTATGGTTGTTGTTTGTGCTGAACGAGTATGAAAAGTGAATCAGCCAGCCATTTCGCAAATTTAAAATATAATATGGCGAGTATCCACCAGATTAGAGATTCGTAAATTGCAGCAAAGGATTGGTATAACCTCTATCTATGTTACTCATGATCAAGAAGAAGCAATGACGCTTTCC
>JBGPSO010000277.1:0-2231 GCA_041490145.1 Atribacterota bacterium | reverse complement strand
GGGCTATAAAATGGATGAGAGATTGACCATAGATATAAGGAGCCGTACCATCGGGCCAGGAAGTAAGATAATAACCATTTATCTGATCTAAGGTGTTGAATTTTTCTTCGAGGGTGGCCATACGAAGATACATATCATAGCAAGAATCTATACCTCTACCACCAGCGGTAAATTTAGTTTCATTATAGACTGCTAATCCTTCAGTCGACCAGATGGGCTGGAGGGCATTAGGAGTAATTATTTGACCAAAGAGAGCCCGAATAGCAGTAATAAGCCCACCAGTCATCTCAAAATGAGCTAAGTGGGTGTATTCGTGAATGATAACTATTTTAAGCCAGCTTTTAAATTTCATATCAAAGGATGTAGCAGTGGGGGCAGTTAAGGAAAGGCGAATCACTTGATGTGGAAAAGAAGAAGCAAAACCCAGGGCGTAATCAGAAAAATCTTCTATAATTATAGCTATCTTCTGCAGGTGATGTTTTGGAGAGCCTAGTTGGGTATTAATTTTAAGATACACTTCTTCAGCTATATTGGCTACTTCTTGAGCTGACTGTTCGCTATTATATTCGTAATCTTTATTTTGATGTGGGTAAAAATAGACCGAGAAGTGAGGACTTTCTAAAACCTGCCAGGTTAAGCTGGGATCATAACGGTTAGCTTCCACTTTCACAGTTATTGGTGAGCATACTAACAGAAATAGTACAGTAGTAATATAAATAAAAAGAAATACTATCTTTTTCATGTTTTTCTCCAATGTAAATAAAGGTAAAAAAAGGTGCCTGGCACCTTTTTTTACCTTTATGACAATAGGTGAGAATGTGTATCCATAATATGATAGAGTGCATTTTTATATTCAATTTCTTTCCTGTTTTTTCTTACCATAATGGTAAAAGTATACTATTTTATTTAGAATAGTTCAAGTTATTTATGGGAGATCTCGGTACCAAGTTTGTCTAAAAGGTAAAAAAAGGTGCCCGGCACCAAATTTGTCATAAATTATAGTTGAAGGTTTTTTAAGAAATAGTGTATAATTAATTTCAGTTATTTATTCCAAAGGAGAATTAAAGAAAATGACCCAAAAAACTATCACCAATAAAATGGTAAAAAAGAGAAAAAAAAGCGATTTGTGGTTTTATATCATAATAATTATTTTACTAGCTGTGATGTTTTTGTGGTATCTCAGGCAAATAGGATATTTACCTTTATGGATAGATAACCAGCCGTCATCCCTTATTACCCAAATGGATTCAACCCTAAGAGAGAAAAGAGCAGCTTTTAAAATTATAAATGCTCACGAACATGTTCAATCCTTCCGCAATATACCAATCCTCCTTAAGATGATGGAAGACTGTCAGATTGAAAAAATGGTTTTATTGGGGACTTCCAAGTATACCTTTTATTTAAATCCTAAATATGGTTTTACTGAATATGATCAGAATAATGAAGAGATAATCAAGATAAGTAAAAAATATCCTGATAAATTTATTGCTTTATGTACCATAAATCCTCTCGATGAAGATAAATTGGAAAAGTTAAAGGCTTGTATTATAGCTGGAGCTAAAGGTTTAAAATTGTATAATGGTCATGGTTATTTTTATGATCATTTTTTCAAACTTCCCTTAGATGATCCTGGGATGATGGAGGTATATAAATATTGCGAAGAACAGAGAATACCCATCCTTTATCATATAAACAGTGGTCGCTTTCTGGACCAAATGGAGAGAATTTTGAAAACCTTCCCTAATTTAGTGGTTGTTGCCCCTCATTTTATCTTAACTTCAAGCAATCTTACTCTCTTAAGCAGACTTCTTGATACTTATCCCAATCTCTATACTGACATAAGTTTTGGTCATCCTGATTTTCAAGTAGCTGGATTTAAAAGTATTTCTCAGAATGCGGTGGATTTCCGGGAATTTATGCAAAAATATCGTGACCGGATAAACTTTGGGACTGATATAGTAATTACTTCTTATCGAGCGAAAAGCAGGAGCTATATTGAGGAGGTAACTTTAAGTTATTTTGATATGCTAGAGAAAGAGGAATTTACCTTGCCTTCATCAATTTATAAGATGATGAGTAAAAAAGCTCGGAAAAATACTGACCCAGATGCAGTGTATAAAGGACTTCATCTTGATGATGAAACATTAAAGATGATTTATAATGATAATGCAGTAAGAATTTTTGGAAAATAAAATAAAATAAATAAAATAAATGAGAACTGAGGGCATTCC
>JBGPSO010000276.1:0-2247 GCA_041490145.1 Atribacterota bacterium | reverse complement strand
ATAAAGAGGTAATGTATATGCATGCACTTCCAGCAGATAGAGGAAATGAAGTTGAAAATTCAGTGATTGATGGGCCTCATTCCATTATTTACGACGAAGCAGAAAATAGATTACATACGGCAAAAGCAGTGATGACGCTAACTATGGGCGGTAGATAGGATAGGAAAATTGGCTGTTATAGTTATCCTTATCTACCCCTAAAAAGAGACGATTATATACCCGGGGAGGAAAAAATAGAGATGAGTTATGTAAAAAAATTAAAATGCTTATTGTGTGGAACAGAATATGATGCGGAAGAAGCAAAATACAACTGTCCGAAATGTGGAGACGAAGGTGTTTTAGAAATTATTTATGATTATTCTAAGATAAAAAACGATTTTAATCGGGAATCCCTCAAAAAAAATAAGGAATTTTCGATGTGGAGATACTTGCCTCTTTTACCTGTGGATAATCCTGCCAAAATTGGGCCGTCAAAAGTGGGATGGACTCCTTTATATGAAGCAAAAAGAATAAGAGAAGATTTGGGGATGCCAAATCTTTTAATTAAAGATGACGGAAGAAATCCCACTGCTTCTCTAAAAGATAGACCCTCAGCTATTGCGGTGGTAAAGGCTCGAGAATTAGGAGAAAAAATAGTTACTTGTGCCTCTACCGGCAATGCGGCCTCTTCACTGGCTGGAGCTTCTGCCTCAGTGGGTTTAAAGAGTTATATTTTTGTTCCTCAAACCGCACCAAGTGCTAAGATTGTCCAGCTTTTGGTATTTGGTTCAGTCGTTTTTGCGGTAAGAGGCACTTATGATGAAGCCTTTGATCTCTCCATTAAAGCAACCAGAGAATTTGGGTGGTACAACCGTAATACTGCTTTTAATCCTTATATGGTCGAAGGGAAAAAGACTGTTGCTTTGGAGATTATTGAGCAGATGGACTTCCAAGTCCCCGATTATATATTTGTCCCCGTAGGAGATGGCTGTATCATCTCCGGGGTGGCTAAAGCGTATAAGGATATGTTTTCCTTAGGTTTTATTGATCATTTACCTAAACTGGTTGCCGTACAGGCAGAAGGATGTAAACCGATTGTGGAGGCGGTTAATGGTGATGGCCTAGTAAGATTTGTGGAGCCAAAGACGATTGCCGATAGTATTGCAGTAGGAATTCCCAGAAATCGGGTAATGGCGGTAAGAGATATAAAAGAATCAAAAGGATTTGGCATTGCAGTAAGTGATAAAGAAATACTGGAAGCGATTAAATATTTAGGTTCGAAACAGGGAATTTTTGCTGAACCTGCGGGTTCTACTGCCTTTGCTGGTATGATCAAAGCCCTGGAAGAAGGGAAAATTTCCAGAAAAGAAAAGGTGGTGGTATTGGTTACCGGGAGTGGTTTAAAAGATGTGGAGAGTGCTAAGAAAGCAGGAGGAGAAGTTTTAGTGATAAATCCCAATTTAGAGTCAGTGAAGGAGGCAATGAAGTGAACGATTCAGAGAAGAAAGAATTATTGTTTCCAATTAGCTCTTACGGTAGATGAAGGTGTTCGGCAAAGTGGTTTCGCTTCTGAGCTGTGGAGATTTTGTGATCCGTGGCGGTGAGTTGGTGGAGGATTATGGTCGTGGAAAGCGTGTATTCCGCAAATTAAATGTATCTGCACTATAAATTTGTTGATTCCTGGTCAGTAAGAAAATGACCGGATATAATTAAAAAAACGAGGAGGTTTTCAATGCGTAGTTTTTTAGGAAGAGATATCCTCTCTTTGAAGGATTTTGAGAGGGAAGATTTTTTTAGAATTTTTGAAGTTGCTAAAAAGTTAGAACCCATTGCTAAGAATCGTAAAAACAGTAACATTCTGGCCGATAAAACTCTGGTAACCGCATTCTATCAACCAAGCACCCGTACCCGCTTGTCTCATGAAGCAGCCATGCACCGTCTTGGTGGTCATGTGCTTGGTTTCGCGGATGCGAAAATGACCCGAGCTGGTGATTTCTACCAGGAAAGCATTAAAGATACCGTTAAAATGCTGGAATATTACGGTGATGTGATTGTTATGCGCCATTTTCAACAGGGCGCCCCGGCTGAGGCAGCAAAATGGGCCAGCGTACCCGTAATTAACGCCGGTGATGGTTGGGGAGAGCACCCGACTCAGGTTTTGACAGACCTGTATACCATTCTACAGGAAAAGGGTACTCTTGACGGTTTGACTTTCCTCTGTATTGGCGATATGCGCATGCGCACGATGCATTCCCTTTCCTATGCACT
>JBGPSO010000275.1:0-2258 GCA_041490145.1 Atribacterota bacterium | reverse complement strand
TATGATACCATTCTTAATGAAGAAGCCAATAATATTTCTCAAGGTCAAAAGCAATTATTGACCATTGCCCGAGCTATTTTGGCAGATCCGGCCATATTGATTCTTGATGAAGCAACAAGTAGTGTGGACACCAGGACAGAAATTCATATTCAAAAAGCCATGCTTGCTCTTATGGAAGGGCGAACAAGTTTTGTTATTGCTCACCGACTATCAACTATTCGTAATGCAGACTTAATTTTGGTGATGAATCAAGGAAGTATTATTGAAAAAGGAACCCACCAAGAATTACTAAAACAGGATGGTTTCTATGCTGATTTGTATAACAGTCAATTCGTTGGATTAAACCTTAAAGAAAAAGTTAGTTAAAAAAAGCAAGAGAAGGGGGTCAGCATCCACCAGAATCGCCTGGTATCTGCCCGGTAAAAGAGGCCCAACTTGCTTATACCTTTGGTTATATCGTTTTAGTATAGAGGCCATTTAATTGCCTCATCCTTCTGGATAAGTTACCTTTAAGGGGTTTCCATAAGTAGATGATAGTGGTGGTTCATCAGACAGTAGGCAGGTAATAGGAAGTGATATCTTTTTACCACCAAAGATAAGACTCTAAGGAAATCAGTAAAGTCTTTCTCGAGAAGGAAGATCGCCTGCTGGGCATTTCCTCTGGAGATGAGGTGATAAACTGCTCCTTACAAATTCTATCCGTAATGGCCTGGTCAGGTGGCCAATATAGCATAGCCTTTGTTATATTAAAAGACCTGACCCCCTATTGTTGGATTATTCGCATTTATCTTTCTTCCCATCTCAGCATATATCTTTATCTTTTCTCTTAATGATTTCCCCTTAAGCAAAGGATTGCAATTATTAAATAGAGCATATTTTTCATTATGATTAGCTAATCTCTGGTGAGCTATTAAAGCCCAAGTCGTTTCCACCAAATTAGAGAATTCTGGTTTTAGAATTATCGGACAATGGAAAGATTGGCGAGAACTATTTATATCCACTCCGCTTATCTCCATTAAATCATATTTCCGGCAAATTCTTTGTAATCGCTGCAGTTGAGCGAAAGTATTCCTCGGTGGCATATAGGTAACTGATTTAAAACCTAGGCTCTTAATTTCTGGAATAAGTTGATCTAAAAAATCATCCTCAAATTTTTCTGCCTTCTTATCACCGGTAGGTGAACTAATTACATCTCCCAAATAAGCATAAGCGGGGATAGCATTAATATCGTTAGCAAACTTAACGGCATCAAATACAGAAATACATTCCTGATAATTAGGTTGAATATAAATTTGGTCAAGAAAATTACTTTTTAAGACTCCTATAAGATCATAAATATAATGGATGTTCCCCTGGTTTAATAAAAATATGGTCAATTTTTCTGATATATCTACTTTCAAATTATCTTGTAAAAAGGAAATAAGACCTTCACCTTTTCCGGTCTTTTGTAAAATCTTTTTAGCCAGGGCATAAAGAAGATGTCGCTCGGTAATACTTCCTCCTTCCTTGGCTTGGGAAATAGCATAGACATCTTGATAAAAATCAATTTTTTCTATTCCCCAATTTTCTATTAAATGATTTAATTTCTCCACCATCTCCTTATTTCTTCTATTCCGCATTTGTTGAATCGGTTTAAGAAATTTTTCTACTTCATTCCATCTCCTTTCCGGAATGCCGTGAATAGCTATATATCCAATATTTTTTGAATCGGGGTTATTTAATTTCTTCTCTTCTACTTTAGTGCCAGAAAAATTTGCTCGTAATTCAAATCCTTGAGTAGAATTTATTCCTAATATTTTACAAGCAGATACAAATTCAGGACAACCGGCAACAGAGTCATGATCCATAATTCCAGCGGTTTGAAGACCAGCTTGCCAAGCTAAATAAGCGGCCATAGACGGTGAATAAGGGCTAAAAGAATAAATAGTATGTATATGATTATTTACTTCCTTTGTTTTTAATACCTGGTAATTTTTCTCTTTAAAGAGAGAAGCAATTCTTTCTATTTCGGAAAGCCTAATAAGCGGAAAAGGATCATTTAATTTGGAGATATTTAGTTCTTCCATCGCCTTAAAATTTTATCTCTTCCCTTTCAATTATTTAATAATTCACCATTCTAATACTTAAAAATTTAATCAGCCTGTCTGCGTGCTAACACGCACAGGCAGAATAAATATAATTTAACCTTTATTATTAGTAATTTTTTATTTTAAAGGCCCAATTGGTTTCTTTTTATTAATTCAGAAATTTTTTGATTA
>JBGPSO010000274.1:0-2307 GCA_041490145.1 Atribacterota bacterium | reverse complement strand
TTTAAAAGAATAATATCCTTTAAAATCTGTTTTTCTAAATTTTTATCCTTCATAGCACTGCCACCATATTTTATGACTATTATCTTACTCCAGAATTTCTTAATATAAGGTAAAGCTTCTAAAAGGATTCCCCCACGTTTACTTACATCTCTTTTCATTGTCTATCACACTCCTTTTTCAATTGACCAATTGACCGATTCACCAATTTACCGGTTAACCAGTTTTCCAGTTGCTATAGGGATCGGATTTATCCCACCCGTTTTCATTACAGGTTCGATGAATCGAACCCCTACCTATTACTAATTACACCTTACTTATCACTGTACTCCACTCATTACTGTACTAATTGTACTTAGTATTTATCTTCACATAATCATAAGTCAGGTCACATCCCCAAGCGGTAGCATTTTCCTCTCCCATTTTAAGATCAATTACAATTTTAATTTCATTAGAAGAATCTAAGTATTCATGTATATTCTGCCGAGAAAATTTTAAGGGTTGACCATTTTCTACAATCTTCTCTTTAAGATAAAGATCAACTTTATCCGCTACCACTTCGGCACCGGAATATCCAACTGCAGCTAATATTCTTCCCCAATTAGGGTCACTGCCAAAGATTGCGGTCTTTACCAAAGGAGAATTAATCACTGCTTTAGCAACTTTCTTAGCCTCGGCAAAAGAGAGAGCATTTTTTACTTCTACCTCAATCATCTTAGTCGCCCCTTCTCCATCTTTGGCTATACATTTGGCCAAATATTCAATTACAAAGTATAAGGCCTGATAAAATTTATGATAATTATCATCCTTTTTTTCAATCATCCTGTTCTCTGCTAAACCGTTGGCCATTGCTACTACCATATCATTGGTACTGGTATCTCCATCAACGCTAATCATATTAAAAGTCTTCTCCACTACCTGCTGTAAAGCTGATTTGAGCAATTCTTGACTAATGGAAATATCACTGGTAACCAACCCCAACATAGTCGCCATATTGGGATTGATCATCCCCGAACCTTTAGCCATACCGCCAATCCTTACTTCTTTTCCTCCTAAGGTAAAATTAACTGCTACCTCTTTTTTACGGGTATCGGTAGTCAGTATTGCCTCTGCTGCCTCTTCACCCCCTGCATAATCCAGACCAGAAATTGCTTTTTCTACTCCAGCCTTTATCTTATTTAAAGGAAGAAATTCTCCAATCTTACCGGTGGAGAATACTGCTACATATTCTTTTTTAATATTTAAACCTTGTGAAACATAACTGACCGTCTCCCAAGCATCTTTTAAGCCCTTCTCTCCGGTACAGGCATTAGCTATCCCACTATTTATTAACACTGCTTTTAATTTCCCTCCGGAGAGAGATAAATTTTTTTCGGTAATCACTAACGGAGCAGCCTTAAATTTATTAGTAGTATACATCGCCACTGCTTCAGCCAATTTATCCGAACAGATCAAAGCTAAATCTTTTCTATTAAGCCTTATTCCACAGTTAATCCCCGCTGCCTTTATTCCTATAGGATAAGTTATACCTTCTTTGACCACCTGAAAATCTTCTTTATCTAAAGTATCCTGCATTATTACTATCTCCTTTCCTTTCTAATTTGTAGGGGTTAAATTAAGCCCACAGGTTTCTGGAAAGCTAAACATAATATTCATATTCTGCACTGCTTGACCTGCTGCACCCTTAAGTAAATTATCGATAACCGAAATTACTTTTATCTTTCCCACTCGCTTATCAATCTTTATTCCAATATCACAATTATTGGTTCCCACTACAAACTTTACTTCTGGTAAGTTGGGCGGTTCGAATACCCGAACAAAAGGAGTATCTTGGTAAAATTCCTGATAAATCTTCAATATCTCCATCTCGCTTTTATGGTCATCTTTCAAATCAAGATAACAGGTAGATAAAATCCCTCTATTAATAGGGATAAGATGGGGAGTAAAAGAAACTTTTATACCCTCTTTATTCTGGCTATCTCCTCCAAAATATAGATTAGAAAGCTCCTGTTCGATTTCCGGGATATGGTTATGCCCGATAACTTTATAAGCTTTCATATTTTCGTTACATTCCGGAAAATGAAGACCCAACGAAAGGCTTTTCCCTGCACCGGTAACTCCAGATTTAGAATCAATAATAATGCCTTGCGATTCTACCAGTTTAAACTTTAACAAAGGGGCAATCCCTAAAATCACACTGGTAGGATAACAGCCCGGATTTGCCACCAGAAAGGCCTTCTTTATCTTCTGATAATAAAGTTCGGGAAGCCCATACACCACTTTAGATAACCAATCTTTGCTAATCTGATT
>JBGPSO010000273.1:0-2307 GCA_041490145.1 Atribacterota bacterium | reverse complement strand
ATAAATATTTAGATGATGACGGAGTAAAATTAGTCAATACTTATGCCCAATTAGATTTTCAAAAGAAAGAGTATAATGAAAAGATTAAAGAAATAGAGAATGAGTTGGATGAGATAAAAGAGGCAGTAATTAAATATGCTGAGGATGAAGGGCTGGAGATTATTATCGGCAGTGATCATCAGCTAAAAATTTCCGAAAAACAGAAAGTCTCTTTCCCAGCAAAGAATAGTGAAGGTAGGAAGACCTTAGAAGAAATTTTAAGAAAACTAAATAAGTTAGAAGAAGTGTCTACTTTAGATTTTTATGCTTTTGAAAAGAAGATTAAAAATAGAGAATGGGACCATAATACCTTAGAAAAGATTAAGAATTTTTATAAGGAGGAGGTGGTAAAATCCGTCAGCGTATCCAAGAAAAAATAAGACCCAACCATTTTTTTATTATTTATGAAGATAAGAGTAAAAATGGAAAGTAATCAAAAGTTAAATGAATCTAAATATAAAAATTTTACCTAAATTTTTTACCATAGGAGAAAAAAAGAAAAATGAAAATTAATTCTAGTAAACCAATAACTCAAAAATATAAAACATATATCGGATATTTAGAAGGAACCATATCTGTGGTTATAAATACTATTCTTTTTGGCTTGAAATACTGGGTGGGAATTCAGACTTTTTCTATAGCCATAATTGCCGATGCCTGGCACACTCTCTCGGACACCCTTACTTCCCTGGTGGTTATTGTAGGTTTCAAAATGTCATCCAAGCCAGCTGATAAGAAACACCCCTTTGGTCATGGTAGAGCAGAAGTGATTAGTTCTATTATCATAGCAACTTTGCTAGCTGTTGTAGGTTTTAGTTTCTTACTTGCATCGATTCAGAAATATAGAAATCAAGAATCCGCCTCTTTCAATAAGCTTGCCATTATAATGTTTATTATTTCAGTGATAGCAAAAGAAGGATTAGCTCAATATTCTTTCCGACTCGGGAAAAATATTAATTCCCAATCACTTATGGCAGATGGTTGGCATCATAGAAGTGATGCAATAGCCTCTATGATGATTTTGGTAGGGATGTTTGTAGATTTCTGGTGGATAGATAGTATAATGGGTATCTTAGTATCTCTAATTATATTTTATACTACTTATAAAATTTTAAAAGAATCAATAAGTATTTTAATTGGAGAAGAACCGAGTGAGACTTTTAAAGCAGATATTATAAAAATTATAACTCGGAGTATTCCTCACGATGTTAGCTTACACCATTTACATTCTCATATATATGGAGATAGCAAAGAATTAACCTTTCATATAAAATTGCCTGCCGATATGAAATTAGAAGAAGCTCACAAAATAGCAGAAAAGTTGGAAAAAGAGATAAAAAATGAAATGGATATTGATACTACCATCCATATGGAGCCAATTATTCCTATAAAAAGATAAAATGCAACCAAAATATACCTATGTATAGGGTACTAATCGAGCTTTACCAACCGTGTGTTGTGTTGAATTAAGAGGACACGGCAAGGCAAGCCGTGTCCCTATAAGAAAGACCAAGTATTAAAAAAATTAGAAAGGAAAAGAGTTTGAAGTTAAGATATAGGATATTCACCATTTTTTTCTCCATACTGATATTCACTTCTCTTATAATTTATGTAGCCGGTGCGAGCACAGGTATTGGGGAAGAAATAGATCATTTTCCAGGATTTTCGGGTATCCTGATAAAGGATCTGAAGACTCAAGAAGTACTATTTTCTTATAATGAAGATAAACTTTTCACTCCCGCGTCTCTTACCAAGATATTTACCTTGCTTGCTGCTCTGGAAATACTCGGCAAGGAATACACTTATCCCACTTCTTTCTACTTTTCCAGTCCTGTTTCTGGAGAGATAATCGGAGACCTATATGTAGTGGGGAGGGGAGACCCCACCCAATCTCCTGAAGTAATCAAAAAGATAGCGAATGATCTGGTGCAAAAGTTCGGTATCAGACATATATCTGGAGATATTATATTGGACGATTCAAAGTTCTTGCCCGAAGAGTTTTTAGGAAGGGGATGGATGTGGGATGATAAGAACCCTCTGATTGGAGCATTAACTGTAAAAGGATATATAACTAAAGAAAAACAGAATTCCTACTTCAATACTATGCCCTTGCTCTGGGGGAAGATTTTTTCTCAGGAATTGTTCCAAAAAGGAGTGAAGATAAAAGGGGATATCCGGTTTGGAGAGATAAAAGAGGGTCTAAAGGTAAAGTATATTTATTATTCTGATACCCTGGATAAAATACTGGCTTACATGATGAAGAAGAGT
>JBGPSO010000272.1:0-2308 GCA_041490145.1 Atribacterota bacterium | reverse complement strand
GGTTTCTATAGCTGCTAAGGCAAGATGAATATGAACAGAAATATCTTCTTTCTTGCCAAAGGCTCCACCGATAGCCGGTTGGATAATCCTTATTTTTTCCTTTGGAAGGCCTAAAGACTGCGCCACATCAGCTTGAGTATCATGGAGCCATTGAGAAGCTACCCAGAGTTTTATCACCTCATTCTTTTGGTCATAAAGTCCAACTCCAGCTTCTACTTGAAGAGGTACCTGGTCTAAAAAACTTGTTCTATATTCTTTCTCTACAATAACATCAGCTTCCGCAAAACCCTTTTTTATATCACCTTTTTCCAAATAATGGGTAGCCAGAATATTTCCATCTTTATGAATAAGAGGGGCATCTTTTTCCATAGCCCGCAAGGGATCGGATATTACTTCTAATTCTTCTACTTCAACCTCGATCAGTTTAACTGCTTTAGAAGCAACTTCCTTACTCTCAGCGATAACCATAGCCAGAGCATCTCCCATATAACGCATTTTTTGGCCGATTCCCACTAAGACGGGCTGATCTTTGATAATTAAACCAAAATTTTTAACTTGAGGAATATCAGCAGCAGTAATAATCCTAACCACTCCTGGTAATTTCTCTGCTTTACTTAAATCAAGTTTACGTAGATAAGCATGAGGATGAGTGGCTCTTTTAATTTTGAGATATAACATATCTTTAAAATAAATATCGTCAGGATATAAAGCTTTCCCAGTTACTTTATCTTGGACATCCACTTTTAAAATATCTTTACCTATATATTTTTCACTCATCTTATTTAGCCTTTCCGCTATCACTCTTAGATAATCGAGCTATAGATAACTTAATAGCCTCGATAATCTTTTGATAGCCAGTGCAGCGACAAAGATTACCAGAAATACCCCGTTTTATCTCTTCTTCATTAGGATGGGGATTTTCTTCCAATAATTTCCTGGCAGCTAAGATCATCCCCGGAGTACAGAATCCACATTGAACTGCTCCGGTCTCTATAAAAGCCTCTTGAATGGGGTCTAAATGGTCACTACTCCCTATGCCCTCGATAGTAGTAATAACTGCTCCGTCTGCTTGAGGAGCTAATACCAAGCAGGAAGCCACTAACTCACCGCTCATAATTACGGTACAAGCTCCACATTCACCTTTTCCACATCCTTCTTTAGTTCCAGTAAGATGTAAATCATCTCTTAATAAGTCTATTAAGCGTGTGGAAGGAGTTATTTCTATTTTTCTTTTCTTACTATTAACAATTAGTTCTATCTTTAATTTAGTCATCTAGACTGCCTCCAAGTTTCATATATCTTTTTTAAAGCATTAATCATTATATTTTTAGTTACATCTTGGCGATACTCTTTTGTTCCCCTAATATCATCAATAGGTGAAATTCTATCTTCTACTAATTGGCCTAATTCATTAAAATCTAACTGGTTAAATTGCCGACCTATCATTTTTTCTCTTATTTCCATTATTTCAAAAGGGGTTGGGGCTACAGAGCCGAGACAGACTTTTACTTCCTTAATAATTTTATTATCCTCGGCCATACTTATGACTAAAGCCAATGACACAGTAGCCACAATTAAAGCTTTTCTTTTTCCAATTTTAATCCAACTACTATAAGTATTTTGCTCTGGAATTGGAATAATAATCTTAGATAATAATTGTTCGGGTTTTAATATGGTTTTTTTAGGACCAAGAAAAAAATCTTCAGCAGAAACTATACTTTCTTCTTTATGGGAAACTAATTTAAATTGTGCCCTATAAGCTATTAAAGCGGGTAAAAGATCACCTGCTGGAGAAGCGTTAACAATATTTCCACCGATAGTTCCTCGATTTCTAATTTGAGGAGAACCAATATCCGCAGCAGCTTGGCTTAAAACTGGATAATATCTTTTAATATCTGCTGAACTTTCTAATTGAGTATGAGTAGCCATAGCTCCAATTTCTATTTGATTCTGATCTATTTTAATTTCTTTTAATTCCTCAATATTTTTTAAATCTAACCAAGCACTAACCTCATAAAGTCGATCATAATATTGCACTAATAGATCGGTTCCTCCAGCAATTATTTTAATTTCTTTTCCGTACTTAGATAAAATTTCTAAAACTTCCTCTATCTTCTGAGGAGCAACATATCCCGGGAAATCTTTTTCAAAAAAATTTTGTTTATTCGTTGATCCATAAGCTGACTTATTCATAATTTAATTCCCTCACCCCTAAATTTAAAAATAGGGACACATCCTATTTTTCTATGGTTTTCTTTTTTGTCATTGTGAGGAGCTTTGCAAGCCTGCCCCCCCATTTTCATGAGGG
>JBGPSO010000271.1:0-2320 GCA_041490145.1 Atribacterota bacterium | reverse complement strand
TAATTAAGTAATTTATTCGATTAACAAATGCTCTATAAAGATAAAAGATTTTTTATATTATTAATTATAGAAATATTTTTTTAATTAAATGTAATATAAATTTATAGCAATAAAGCTAAAATAGCTTTTTGAGCATGTAATCTATTTTCTGCTTGATCGATTACTACAGAATGAGGTCCATCTATAACTTCATCAGTTATTTCTTCGCCTCGATGAGCTGGAAGACAATGTAATATTATTACATCATCTTTTGCTCTATTTACTAAATCTTGATTTATTTGATAAGGTCTAAATACATTCTTCCTAGTCTCACGCTCTTTCTCAAATCCCATACTAGTCCAAACATCTGTATAGATAATATCAGCTTCATCTGCAGCTTTTAATGGATTATGAATAATCTCTACTCTGCTACCCATTTTTTTAGCATCCTTTTTAGCCTGCTCTACAATCTCTAATTTAGGTTCATAATTAGAAGGAGTAGCTAAAACAATATCCATACCTACTTTAACTGCCCCAAACAATAAGGAATGAGCTACATTATTACCATCCCCGAGGTAAGCTAATTTAAGATTGGATAATCTACCTTTCTTTTCTTTAATGGTTAGTAAATCCCCTAATATTTGACAGGGATGTAAAAGGTCAGATAATCCGTTTATAACTGGAACTGATGAATAATTAGCTAACTCTAATATTATTTCATGACTAAAAGTTCGAGCCATAATTCCATCTACATAACGAGATAACACCTGAGCAATGTCTTTAGTGGCCTCTCTTTGCCCTAATTTTATATCTTCAGGACCAAGATAAATAGCTGCTCCACCTAACTGGATCATTCCTGCTTCAAAAGATACTCTAGTCCTTAAAGATGGTTTTTGAAAAATCATCCCTAAAACTTTACCCTTTAAAAGAGGTTGTTCTTCGTGAGAATAGTGCCTTAACTTCATAATCTCAGCGGTTTCTAATATTTGAGCAACCTCTTCCTTGCTTAAATCATTAATAGATATTAAATTCTTTCCTTTCATATTTATAGCCATTATTTTTTTCCTTTCTATAAAAATATTTTTTTATATACTTAGAGGTAGTGGTAGAAAGTAAAGCCGGATAATTTAATCTAAACCTTACTTCATCTCCAACTTTTATGTTTTCTTCAAAATCAGTAACATCTATAATTAAATGATCACTACTTGCCCCTATTATCTTTATTCTTTCTTTTAAAGGAATTAAGCTACCGAGATGAACGTCCTGTTTCCCTAAAGCTAAAATAGCTCTTTTCCTTATTCCTAAATCTTGAAGAACGGGTATCTCCCCAAAAGCATCCGGTCCAATTTCTCCTTGAGGTAAAGATGGTTTATCTTTAATTTCTATAACTTCTCCAGTTAAAATAAATGTATCTTGAAAAGTATCTGCTATATTTCGCAATCTTACATCGTCTTGACCGAGTAGTATTCCTACTCCTACTCTTAATTGATTTATTCTTTCAGGAATTATATTATCTTCCACTAATTTTAAAACACTAGTATTTCCCCCTGAAATTACTTCTAAATTCATCTGAAAATTTCTCTCTATTTCTTCCGTTAATCTAACCAATTTATTTAAATTTTCCCGAGTAGGCATTACTCCGCTAACACAGCAAAAATTTGCTCCTAAACCTATTAATTTTACTCCCGGTAACTTTCTAATTTCTCCCAGCATTTGTAAAGTATTATCTGGCATAATTCCTTCCCTCAAGTCTCCCAGGTCAATCATTAGAATTATTCTATGCACGGTTTTTTTCTTTAATGCTACCTGTGATAGTAAATTAATTACTGAAATCTCCGAATTTAAACTTATATCAGCCCAGTCAATAACTCTGTCCACTTCGCTGAGCATTGGTATTCGTATTAACATCGTCTCCGCTTTAAGTCCATTTTTTTTTAATCTTTTAAGATTCTCAATTCGAGAATCTCCCAATATTTTTATTCCTCCATCTATTATAGCTTGCCCTACTTCTGGAATAGCACAGCAACCCTTAGTTATTCCTACTACCTCGATTCCATGTTTTTGACATAAATTTTTAATGTTTTCCGTATTTATTTTTATTTTTTCTAAATAAATATCTAAATGAGGATTTCTTTTCAATGTATCCTTCCTTAAAAATATAAAATAATAATAAAAATAAATTTAATTAAAAATATAGTTTGCGTATTTTCGAACAAAAAAGTAAAAAAAAGAGAAAGGCTCCTTTCCCAATTGGTAAACCTTTCTCTTGTTGAAGATGTAAAAAAATATTATCTTTTAGAAAATTGGAATCTAGCTCGAGCGCCCTTTTGACCATATTTTT
>JBGPSO010000270.1:0-2320 GCA_041490145.1 Atribacterota bacterium | reverse complement strand
GTTCACCCTTAAGGTCTTTAATAACGGGAGCTTCAAATTTTTGCCTAATTTTTACCATTTTAGGAAAATTTATCTCGGGCATATATTAACCTCCTTATCAAATTTAATATCCTAAATCCTCTCCCACCAAAAAAGCAGCTTTTACAACCCCTACTTTTTCAGGTACAGTTTGAGCCACTGCTGCTGCTTTGCAATCCACTTCTGCCATTCTTTATCCTCCTTTTTATAATTCTCTTTTGGTGTTTTCTATATTTTAGTTACATCTTTTTGCTTTTTTTCTACCTTTACAGCACATACCTTGTATTCCGGAATTTTCGCTACCGGGTCAAAAGCTGAATTAGTTAGTGCATTAGCAGGACTTTCTGCAAAATGGAAAGGAATGAAAATTACCCCCTCGGGAACTCTTCTGGTTGCCTGCACTTTAACCTCAATCTTACCTCTACGACTTTTCACCGAAACTATTTCTCCCTCAAAAATATTTAATTTTTCTGCATCCTTAAAATTAATTTCCACATACCCGGTGGGAACCTCTCTATTTAGTGCTTCCGTCCTTCTCGTCATTGTTCCCGTATGGTAATGAAAGATAGTTCTTCCGGTAGTTAATATAAACGGATAATCAGCATCGGGAAGCTCTGCAGCCTCTTTGAATTCTATTCCAAAAAACTTACCCTTGCCCCGACTAAACTTTTCTTTATGTAAATAAGGCGTCCCTGAATGTTCTTTGGATGGGCAGGGCCACTGCAATCCAATATCTTCAATTCGCTCATACCCTATCCCTCCATAAATAGGAGTTACTGAGGCTATTTCATCCATAATTTCAGCAGGTGAAGAATATTCAAATCCTTGAGATCCCATCTTTCTTGCTAATTCGCAGATTATCTGCCAATCGGGTTTACTTTCGCCCATAGGCTCAATCGCTTTTCTTATTCTTTGAACTCTACGGTCTGTAGCGGTGAAGGTGCCATCTCTTTCTGCATAGGAGGTACCTGGAAGCACAATATCAGCCAATTGAGCCGTTTCGGTAAGGAATATATCCTGAACAACAAGAAATTCAAGATTCTCTAACGCTTTCTTAACATGGTTGATATCCGGATCTGAGAGCATAGGATTCTCGCCCATAATATATATTGCTTTAAGATTACCTTTTGCTGCCTCATTCATCATTTCAACAACAGTCAGCCCTGGCTTTGAAGGAAGTTCTGTATCCCAGGCTTTTTCAAACTTTGCATGGGTATTTTCATCAGATACACTTTGATATCCAGAGTAGACGTTGGGTAAGGCCCCCATATCGCATGCCCCCTGAACATTCGACTGCCCTCTTAAAGGATTAACCCCGGTGCTTGGCCTACCAACATTACCGGTTAGCATGGCAAGATTTGAACAGGAGACAACATTATCTACCCCTGTGGTATGCTGCGTTATACCCATTGAATAAACCAGGGAGGCAGATTTAGCCTTGGCATATATTCTACTTGCTTCAATAATAAGTTCTTTGGGTATACCGGTTATCTTTTCTACCTCTTCCGGGGTATACTTTTTAACCACTTCCTTTAATTCTTCAAACCCTTCGGTGCGCTCATTAATGAACTTTTTATCCTCTAAACCTTCATTTAAAATTACATTCATAAATCCATTAAGTAAAGCAACATCTGTTCCTGGTCTTTGCCTGAGATGATAATCAGCAAATTGAGTTAAAGGAATAAGCCTGGGATCAGCAACTATAAGTTTTGTTCCTTTTGCTCTTGCTCTCATAATGTATCGTGCTATAAGTGGATGCTGTTCTGTGGTGTTTGAGCCGATAACAAAAATACAATCAGCATCTTCGAGCTCTCCTATGGAGTTGGTCATTGCTCCACTACCAAAAGTTTTCCCTAAACCCACCACCGTGGAAGCATGGCATAATCGAGCACAATGGTCAACACTATTGGTCTTAAGTACCGCTCGAGCAAATTTCATCATTAAATAGTTCTCTTCATTGGTGCATTTCGCGGAGGAGAGAATAGCAATAGCATCAGGACTATACTGGGTAAGTTTTTCGGTAACTAGATTTAAAGCTTCCTCCCAGGATATCTCCACGAATTTTCCATTTTTTTTCATTAAGGGCTTAGTTAAGCGGTCTTTACTAACTACAAAATCACTGGCATTCCACCCTTTAATACAAAGCTTTCCCTGACTAACTAGATGCGATTTACAGGGGAGGATGCCCACCAACTCCCCATCAAGAACCTGTAGATAGAAATTACACCCACAACCGCAATACGGACATACTGTTAGCACATTTTTATATTCCATCATTCTTTACCTCTTTCATTGGCATCTC
>JBGPSO010000269.1:0-2335 GCA_041490145.1 Atribacterota bacterium | reverse complement strand
TGAAAAATTAAATAAGCAATTCTATGAGTCAAGACTTTTGTTTTTCCACTACCTGCCCCCGCAATAACTAAAACGGGAGCTTCTTTTATTTCTACCGCTTCCTGCTGTTTTTTATTTAAATTATCCAATATCTTCATCTTTTTCTTCTACAACTCCTGTTTTCATAATGATTAAGATAAAATATTTAATTTTTTAAATTTTTCTTTTAAGGTTATCATATGGTTCCCGTTCCAAAAAATTTTCTTACAATTAAGGCATCTCTTAAACCAATAACCTTTACCGTAAACATCGGAAGGGATCTCTTCTTTGATTTCGTCTTCCGGTACATCTCGTAAGAGATTATTACAATTTGAACATCTACTAAATAAATTTTCCTTTTTTACTGTTAATTTTAATTCTTTTATAGTTTGTTCTAATTGTCCATCAAGATCGTCTTCTTTAAGATAAAAAATCCAGGGCAATTTTCTTAAAAACTTTACCCTGGATAATAAAATCCTATTTTCTCTTTTAGCTAAATTAATAACTAGTATATAATCTTTATTCTGGGAATATAAGACATCAAAACCCAAAATCCTGAGCAAAATAGCTAATTTTTGCAACTTATAAGCGACAAACTGATATTCTTTCATAATTTATTTTAAAATATTTTCTATTCTATCCAACCCCTCTTTAACATCCTCCATAGAAGTAGCATAAGACAACCTCAAATATCCTTCTGCTTCAAAAGCACTTCCCGGAATTAAAGCAACTTCCGCTTCCTTTAAGATAAAATCAGCAAGGTAAAACGAATTAATAATTCTCTTACCATTATATTTAACACCTTTCTCTAATATTTTACTCACATTAGGAAAAGCATAAAAGGCTCCAGAAGGCTTAAGACAGGAAACTCCTTTTATCTTATTTAGCTTTTCTACCATATATTTCCTTCTCTCGTCGAATTCTCTTCTCATCTCTTCGATAGTTTCTTGTCTTCCGTTTAGGGCTTCCACGCTAGCTTTTTGAGCTATAGAATTTGGATTAGAAGTGCTATGTTCCTGTATTTTACCCATTCCAGAAATAATATCTTCTGGCCCTGCTGCATAACCAATCCTCCAACCAGTCATAGCATATGATTTAGAAACACCATTTATAATAATAGTTTTAGCTTTTACTTCATTACTTAAAGAAGCAATAGTAAAATGTTCAGCTTCATCATAAATTAGTTTTTCATATATTTCATCACTTATACAATAAATATCATACTTTACAAGAAGCTGAGCTATCTTTTTTAGCTCTTCCACTTCATATACAGCGCCAGTAGGATTATTAGGGCTATTTAAGATAAGCAATTTAGTCTTTGAAGATATTTTTTCTTCAACTTGAGCAGCAGATAATTTAAAAGCATCCTCCTGATAAGTATTAATAAATATTGGGACTGCTTGAGCGAATTTTATCTGCTCAGTATAACTAACCCAGCAAGGAGTCGGCAATAATACTTCATCTTCTGGATTGCAAACGGTCAATATGGCATTAAATAAACATTGTTTTGCTCCATTAGAAATAATAATTCCTGCAGGCTTATATTCTACTTTATTATCTTTTTTTAATTTTCCTATTACTGCTTCTTTCAATTCAATTATTCCCGAATTAACCGTATAGTGAGTAAATCCTTGTTTAATTGCAGATATAGCCTCTTCTTTGATATTTTTGGGAGTATCAAAGTCAGGCTCACCAGCAGCAAAACTGATGACCTTCTTTCCTTCCCGCTTCATCTTTATCGCCTGAGCGGTCATAGCCAAAGTCTGAGACGGATTTATACTCTTTACTCTATTCGAAATAGTCATCTTCTAACTTCCTCCTCTTATTTTTGGGGTCAGGCCTACACTTGACACTTTAAAACTTAGGAATTTCAAATAAGTGTCAAGTGTAGGCCTGACCCCACTTTTTGTTAGATGTAGTCGAGCCAATCTAAATATTTTTGGTCTTTTCCTTTCACAATGGCAAAGAATTTTTCTTGAATTTTTTCAGTTACCGGACCACGTTTTCCTTCGCCAATCTGATAGTTATCAATCTCTCTAATCGGTGTAACCTCAGCAGCTGTACCAGCAAAAAAGACCTCATCAGAGATATAAAGTTCATCTCGGCAGGTATATTTTTCTTGAACTTGGTAGCCCATATCCTGCGCAATCTTTATTACAGAATCGCGGGTAATTCCTTCTAATACTGTGGCGGTAGGAGTAGTATAAATAACTCCATTTCTAATCCAGAATATATTTTCTCCTGAGCCTTCAGTTACATAACCTCTAGTATCCAATAAAATTGCTTCATCTACTCCTGCTTCTAGGGCTTCCATATT
>JBGPSO010000268.1:0-2341 GCA_041490145.1 Atribacterota bacterium | reverse complement strand
CCTGATATTGCTGCTGAAGGAGCCCAATTCCTCACTATTTTTATCTGGGGTATTCCTTTTTTTGCTTTAGCTGGTGTAATTATGTCCTTATTTAGAGGTTCGGGACATACTCTTCAGCCGATGATTATTGATATTTCTAGGCTCTGGATAATAAGAATTCCTCTCGCTTATCTTCTTAGTCTGAAATTTGGATCTACTGGTATATGGTGGGGAATGACCTTAAGTAATGTCATTGCTGCCCTTATCGCTCTTTTCTTTTACTTCCAAGGAGAATGGAAGAAGCAAGTTATTCATGAACACAAAGAGACCATTAAACCTGCTCACTTTTTAACAGAATAAGAATAAACTTATAATCTAAAAAACTTATCTATCTCTATTTAACTTCAAGTTAAATACAAATCATAAGGTCAATTGATAAATTACTATTAAACTACCCTCTGGATAAGCTTGAAGAGAAAATAGAACTTCTTAAGATAAAGAGGAATATAATAAATCCTGCCGGCTGGCTCATTGCCGCCCTTAAAGAAGACTATACTATCTTAAAATCATTTGAAAAACCAGAAGAGTTAATCCTTCCAGTAAAAAAGAAAGAAGAGATAAAAATACTACCCAGAGAAGAGGAATTAAAATGGATCAGAAAAATAAGGGAAATTATTTCCAAGTAAAAAATACTATTTTTTCTTTGACTTACGCCGATAAATACCCCAGGTAATACCCCAACAGATTATAGTGCTTATTGGCGTAAAGGTACAATGAGCATAATAACCTAAATAACATAGCTTACTTGCCGAAGAAGGAATTAAGGTAGGTATCCCTGCTAATATTTGCAATTATAATAACAATCTTATACCACTTCATCTCACTTTTTCTCCTTTTTGTTTATTAATAAACTCATTTATATGCAGATTTCAATCCTTTTAAATAAATAGGGACACTGTAGATTCAAGTTGCTAATGCAACAGTTTACTAAAAACCTCATGTGGCGTTAAAAATTCTAAAGTTTTCCGCGGTCGGTCGTTTAACATATCTTGTGCCTGTTTGATGTTTTTAAGCGAAACTTTTGAAAAATCTGTACCTTTGGGAAAAAATTGACGAATCAAAGCGTTGGTGTTTTCATTGGTGCCTCGTTCCCAAGGAGAGTGTGGATGCGCAAAGTAAACCTGAATCTGCGTGCTCTTGGTAAAAAGTTTATGTTCTGCCATTTCCTGGCCTTGGTCATAGGTTAGAGAACGCTTTAAGCCTTTGGGAAGATGCTTAAATTCTTTAGCGAAAGTTTCTCGTACTGTGGTAGTAGCTCTATCTTTAAGCTGAACTAAGAAGGTCATACGGGTGGTTCGTTCAACTAAAGTACCCCAAGCAGAACTATTATTATGCCCCAGGAGAAGATCGCCTTCCCAATGGCCTGGAATAGTTCGATCGGCAACTTCAGCAGGACGTTCTTCAATGCTTAGATAGTCTTGTATAGAGGCGCAATTCCGACGGGACTTGCCGGCACGTGGACGACGGTTTATGTGCTGGCGCCGTAAACATTTAACTAATTCTTTACGTAATGCGTCACGCGGCAAAACATATAAATACGAATAGATACTTTCAGGTGAAATTTGCATTGCCATATCCATAGGATACAATATTTTTAGGCGTTTGGCAATCTGTTCCGGAGACCATAATTGATCCAGGTGTTCAAGAACGTAGTGTTTCAACGTTATATTAATATCCATTTTTCGGTTTTTACGGGCAAGATGAGTTAACTTATTGGCACGATGTTGAGCTTTAACCGCTCTGTAAACTTGTCCGTTTGCAGTGTTACGGTTGACTTCGCGACAGATGGTACTAGATGATCGGCCAAGAGATAGCGCAATACAGTTTTTACTGAACCCTTGGGCTAATCCAAGGCTGATCTCTTCAGGTTCATTAATACTTAACTGATAACAATGGGACATGTGCAACTCCTTTCTTTTGGTATATTATACCAAAGTTAAGTGTTGCATTTACAACTTGAACCCAAGCACATCCCATTTTCTTCTTTTTACAAGATGGACATGCGAGACGCCTGTCCATCTTGTGAGGAGAGATTACTTTTCCCGCTTTTGCAGAGGAAGTCTTACTATAGTTTCCAAAAGAGAAGATGGATTCCTGCTGGAGTTTACCCTCGCGAAAGCGGGGGCAGGAATGACAAGTAAGAACATGAGATTACTTCGTTACTTCGTTCCTCGCAATGACAGATAAGCCTTTATTTATAAGGGTTTTAGACCCCCTTCAGGAATGCCCTTAAAACGCACCTAGAGTGCCTTTTTTTGCATTTAAATTTTCGAAAAATTGGCAGTTACGACCCCCCATTTTT
>JBGPSO010000267.1:0-2355 GCA_041490145.1 Atribacterota bacterium | reverse complement strand
GATCATTAAAACTGCACCATCAATTACTTCGCTCAGGTTATGAGGAGGAATATTGGTGGCCATTCCTACTGCAATTCCAGAAGAACCATTAATTAAAAGATGAGGAATTTTGGCGGGCAATATCTCCGGTTCTTCTAGAGAACTATCAAAATTAGGGACAAAATTAACTGTTTCTTTATCTATATCAGCCAGCAATTCCTCGGCGATCTTGGACATTCTAACTTCAGTGTAGCGCATTGCAGCTGCAGAATCACCATCGACCGAGTTATGAACAAAAATTCCTGCTGCTAAAGCAAAATTATGATTATTCTCGATAGTTAAATCATATACATCTTCTCTTTCAAGAAGGATCTCTATAGCCGTTACTCTGTGATTGTGTACTTTTGCTCTCTCTTTAATTTGTTGAAAATCACTAAAGTATTTCAGGGCATTTTCAATTTTTGGAACCCCATTTCTTGCTCTTTCTTTTTCGTAAAGATCGGGGGTCACTTGAGAATAAGAATGCCTACTTAAAAGAGAGGATACATATCCTAGAATTTTACTTTTAATCACCTTTTCTTTATAATAGGGGTCCTTCCAATTTTTTATTAAGGAAAGCTTAGCCTTCTGGATTAATTCCTTCATAAAGTTAGGGTTTTCTTTTAAACGACGTTGGTTGGAAGCTATAACTCCAGCAACAAACTTTTCTCTAAATTCTACATCCTGCCATTGTTTAATTGCTTTCTTCCGATGAAGTTCATAAGTTTTTGGAACTTCCCACAGTTTTTTAGCTATTTTACTAAAATAATCTGGCGGATATTTTTCCCGATATGTCGGGTCTTGCCATAGATCTCTTGAAATTCTACTTCTTTCTTCCCGATATTCTGGATCTAACCATCTTTGTTTCATTAATCTCGAAATATTTTCTCGATGTTTAGGGTCAGCCCAAATCTTTAAAGAAACCTCTCTGGATAAATCGCACATTTTTTTTCTGTAATTTTCATTTTTCCATCTTTCCTTAAGTTCTTTTGATTTTAACTCGCTTAAGAGTATTCGAAAATCTTCTCTTTCCCAAAGCCTTCTCAAATTTTTTCTTGAGCTCTTAGCCATTTGCTCTCTATATTCAGGATTCTGCCATTTTTTCTTAACTGCTCTCGAAATCTTTTCTCGATAGGTTAAGTCTTGCCAATTTCTCTCATTGAATTCTCTCCAAAACTTGGAAGCCTTCTCCCGGTTCTCGGGATTCGACCAGTATCTCTTCCTTCCTTCGTCAAGTTTTTTTACATAATTTGGATTATTCCTATGGCGCCAAGAAGCAATTTCCTTATGAAGTTTCCAGTGATCTTTCCACTGTATTCTTCGAATATTATCTGGATTATTGTTTAGCTTATTAAAATCTAAATGATGTCTTATCTTCCCCGCACTCTTCTGGTAAGTTTTTCTCCTTAAATTAAATTTATCAGCCAAATGATGAATAAATTCCCATTCATTATTATCCTCCGTTGGTTGATAAACCATTTTATAGCCTTTTAGGTTTACGTCCTCTTCCCCTTTGCAAAGCTTAAAATACAAAGGCATTAAAGAATCGCCTGCCTTCAGATTTTTTGCTTCTCTATAAGTTCCATCCCTCAACATCAACTTATGATTTAAGGTGCACTTTATTTCTTCTCCATTATCTAAGGTTATTTTCATAATTTTTGCCTTTTTTATAGTTAACCGCGGCGCCTTAATCTCGGCAATTTCTATTCTCTTTGTATCTGGGTTAAAGGTAAAAGTATAATTTCTTTTCCCTTCATCCTCTTCTTTTATTAACTCTTCAAAGGTAAGATCTCTTCCGTCAGCAAGTCTTATCTTGGTATCCTTGGTAAAACATCCAAAATTTCCTTGGCCATCTACTAAAGGATAACGATAAGAAAAATCTTGGGCCATCCTCACAATAGTGTCATATACTGCTACATCACCGTGGGGATGATATTTGCCAATTATTTCCCCTACAATTCGGGCAGATTTTTTGTAAGCCTTATCGGAAGTATTACCCAATTTTTCCATGGCATACAATACCCGGCGATGGACTGGTTTTAATCCATCCCTAACATCGGGTAAGGCTCGACCCACTATTACGCTCATCGCATAGCTGAGATAAGCCTCTTTTACTTCATCTCCTATATCGACTAGTAAATCTTTTCCCTTAACGACTGATTCTTCTTTCTCGTTTTTCTGGTTTAGATTCTCTACATCTTCTTCTTTCATAATTTAACCATTCTCCAATTTGATTGATTCAACACGCCATAATATCAGATCCTGATTCCTGAATTATGGCTCCTGGCTTCTAAATTCCTTATTCTTCACTATATACTATTTTAAATATCCAACTCT
>JBGPSO010000266.1:0-2366 GCA_041490145.1 Atribacterota bacterium | reverse complement strand
TATAAAATATTTAAATCGACATAAAAAAAACTCGCCTTGCTAAATGCAAAGTGAGCTTATAAAGGAGGTATAATTATGAAAAAGATTGTTTTGTTGTTTGTTGCTTCAGTTCGGTATGGTTTAAACAATAAGTAAAATTGTACCTATTTTTTTAATAATGTCAAGAAAAATTTAAAAATTGTTATCTAAAAATTAAAAGTGAACTGTTTTTTAGTGATTTAAAAGATAAAAGTGCACTACCGAGGCAGTAATGTGCATAGCATTAATCAGGCATAAACCTTCTTTTATTTTGCTTTCGGTTAAGGCCTCTTCCACTTGATTGCTAATATTAATAAAGGCTACTCTTTCCGGGGTATCAAACCATAATTCTTTTTTGTAAGATTTCATAAATATTCCTTCTTTACTTACTACATAAGATAGAGAGGGCGATGCAATTTAATTTTACCTCACTTTTGTCTGCTCGAGATGGTATTATTACCGGAGCTTTTGTGCCCACTAATAAATGACCTACCTGATAATTGGCATAATAGGTAAGTGCCTTACCAAAAATATTTCCAGCGGCAATATCCGGGACAATCAGAATATCAGCCTTCCCTGCTACCGCTGAAGTTATGCCTTTTTTCTGAGCAGCATATTCAGAAATGGCATTATCCAAAGCTAGTGGTCCATCAATAATACAACCGGTAATCTGTTTTCTTTCATTCATCTTGGAAATCACCCCAGCCTTGATAGTTTCTTCCATATCAGGATTTATGGTCTCTACAGCGGCCAAGAGAGCAACTTTAGGGTTCTCTATTCCCAGTTTATGCGCCACTTCCACTGCATTATTTATAATTGCCACCAAGGTGTTTATATCCGGTTTGAGATTTACTCCACCATCACTCATTAGTACCAACTTAGGATTCTCTTCTCTTCTATCTTCAAAGATGAAAACATCACTGATAATTTTATCAGTCCTTAAACCCCACTCCTTATTTAAAACTGCCTTTAGAAGAATAGCAGTTTTAATTTTACCTTTAAGAAGTATCCCTCCTTCTTTTACTTTCTCTACTGCCTTTCGTGTCTTTTCTTGATCATCTCTTGCCTCAATAATTTCTTTTATAAAATTACTTTCTCCTAATAGAGAAAGAGATTTTTCTATTTCATTTTTTTCCCCTACTAAAATCCCTTCTCCCAAGCCATAATCATAACTATCTTTTAGAGCTTTTAAAGTTTCAATGTCTTCTCCCCCAACGACAATAATTTTTTTTCTTCCTTTAGTTTTTAAATTGGTAAATAATTCTTTAAAACTTTTTATCACCTTTTTCTCCCTTATCTAATATTCAGTATAATTGAATCCGCAATAAGCCTCTATTAACAACTAAGCATTGATTATATTTTGATATTCAAGCAATACATCTGTCCTATATTTTTTAAATATTTTCTATGCCCTTTTTTATCCTTTCTATTCCCTCTTTAATCCCATATCTAAAGAGGTAGCAAAGGATAAACGAATATACCCTTTCTCTATTTGCCAAAGGCGGTGGCGGGAACTTTAAATTTGCATTAAATTCCAATGCTTTTCTCCCTTTTTTGTGTTTATTTAATTTTTTACCTCTGCAAAACCCATTTCAAAGGCTTTTAAATTTGTTTTAATAGTCTCGGGGGGTAAATTTTCTTTCATAGATTGAATAATTAATTCTTTATCCACTGGAAAATTAGGAGTTGCGATTGCCGCTCCCAGTAGAACCATATTTTCTGAAATAATATTCCCCGCTTCTTTAGCCACTTTTTGAGCATCAATTACCGCTAAATTCTTTATTTTACCTTTTAGTTCTTCAAAGACGGTAGATAGCTCAGGATATTCAGAGATGCCTAAAGAAACTGTAAAGGGAACAATTGGTATGCTATTTACTATCACAAAAGTTTTCTCACTAAGCTTATTCAGTGATCTTAAGGCCTCTGTTGGTTCAAAAGCAAGCAGTAAATCTGCATCAGTCTCTTCGATTAGGGGGCTGTATACCTCACCAATTTTCAGTTCAGTTATTACTGTCCCCCCTCTCTGAGCCATGCCGTGCACTTCACTCATTACTACATTTAAGCCCTTCTTCATCGCTGCTTCTCCTATAATAGTAGAGGCCTTTATAATTCCTTGACCCCCTATTCCAATAAGATGAATTTTATAGCTATTTTTCATTTTTTCACCTCTATCGCTTTATTTGGGCATACCTGGACACAAACCCCACATCCATCACATAATAAAGGGTTGATGTGAACAGAACAATCTTTTTCTGTAAAAATAGCTGGACAAGTAAAATTCTTCACACAGATCAAACACTTAATACACTTTTCCTGATTAATGCTATATTTAACATTAATCTCTTTCT
>JBGPSO010000265.1:0-2372 GCA_041490145.1 Atribacterota bacterium | reverse complement strand
TTTAATGAACCTAAAATTATTTCATCTCCTTCTTCTAAAAAGATATCTGCGGGAGGAGAACCTATTTCTTTATCCATAAAGATGGAAAAATTTTTATTAGTATCCACTAACATATCAGCATCTAATTTGTGGATTAATAAAGAAGCCGTGGTCTTACCTTTAAGCTTTCTATTACCAGCAATATGGTCGATATGCCCATGAGTATTTATAATATATTTCAAATCAAAATTATTTTCTTGTAAAAGGTTTAAAATCAAATCTACCTCTTCTTCCCCTCCCGGATCAATCACTGCTGCTTTTTTAGTCTTCTTACAACCAATCAAATAACAATTAGTTTCTAACGCTCCTACTACTAGTTTTTTTAGAAACATTTTTTATAACCCTTCCATATAATAATATTCACTTTAAACCATACCAATTATTAAAGCAGTTTTCGCTTTATAACAGAGGAATCCTTTAAAAAATTTCCCCTAAAAGAGCTTGTATTGTTTTATTTATCTTTTTTAAAACCTGAGGATAATTAGTAATAATTCCATCCACTCCATATAAAATAAAACGTACCATATCTAGATCTTTATCAATTGTCCATACATACACTGTCTTACCTATCTGATGCAAATAAGAAACAAGTCTTTTTGTACACCAAAAACTATTTGGGTTTAATCCATCTAATCCATCAATATACCTTTTTGGATTTATTATCTTGGAATATAAACCATTCACTTTTAGCTTAGGATATTTTTCTTTTAATAAAATTATCGTATTTCTATCAAAACACGAAAAAAGAATATTATTATATCCAAAACCCTCTGTTTCTTTTATTAATTTATCTGTAATACCAGGATAGACTGTCTCTCCTCCTTTAATCTCTATATTTACAGAAAGTTTTCCCTTTAAAATCTTAAGCACCTCGCTAAGTAAGGGTACTTGTTCATCATGGAATTCTCCCAACCTGCTCTTTTCTAAATAAAGTAGATCCTCCTTCTTAATTTTTAATTGTTTGAAACAAATTTTCTCTCCATCATTTCTCGAAAAAAAAAGTTTTTTAACTATATCAAATTGCTTGCCATCCCAATGTAAATAAAAACTAATTTTCTTTTTAGTTATTTGTTCAAAAATATTCAGATTAAATACATTAGCTTGAACTGCTCTTAATTCTAAAAAATACCTTTTTTCTTCAGGCAATTTCTTCAAAACTTTCTCCTGATTTTTTATAAACTGCTCAGAAATATTATATTTTTTCAATTCTTCTAAAGTAAGTTGTTTAATAGGAATCTTTAATCCACTGAATCTTTTTAAATCCATATCATGAATTACGACTAATTTTTCATCTTTAGTAAGATGTACATCCAACTCTACTCCATCTATCCCTAACTCAATTGCTTTTTTAAAACCAGAAAGGCTATTTTCAGGAGCAATTCCCTTCGCTCCTCTATGTCCAATAATAAGAGGTAACTTCATATTTTCTCCTTTAAAAAACTATCTTAATAAAATTAAAAATAATGAATCCCTAAATAATTTTTTAAATTAATTTTTCACTATCCAAAAAAATGGTAACTGGACCATCATTAAAAATTTTTACTAACATCATTGCTTGGAATTGCCCAGTTTCTACTTTAAGATTATAATTTTTTATACATCTTACAAAATATTCATATAATTTTACTGCTTTATCAGGAAGAGCAGCAGAAATAAAACTAGGACGCCTCCCCTTTTTGCAATCTCCATATAAGGTAAACTGCGATATAACTAAAATTTGACCATTTATATTTTTCAAAGAAAGATTCATCTTTCCTTCTTTATCTTCAAATATTCGTAAATTTATTATCTTTTCAGCAATATATTCCGCATCCTTTTCGGTATCATTCTGACCAACTCCCAAAAGAACTACCAAGCCTTGTTCTATCTTTCCTATTTCTTTTTCTTTAATCTCTACCGATCCCTCTTTTACCCTTTGTACCACTGCTCTCATTATTTACTCCTCCAGATAAAAAATTCTTTTTCTTATTCCATTAATATTAAAACGTTTTTGCTCTTTTCACCGTTAATACACTTTTTACTTTTTTTATTTTCTTGATTATTTCTTTAAGTTGATCAAGATTATTAATAGAAAGAGCTATATCTATATTAGCAAAATTATTTTTATTAGTTACTGCATGTATAGCACTGACTGAAATCTTAAGATTAGAAAAAACTAACATAATATCGGCTACTAAATTTGATCGGTCATCAGCTATTATCTTTATTTTTACTGGATAAAACAATTCTTCTGTCTTTATCCATTCAACCTTAACTAATCGATCTTTTTCGGCGGAAATAAAATCAATATTAGAACAATCTATCTTATGTACAGATACACCTCTTCCTCTGGT
>JBGPSO010000264.1:0-2399 GCA_041490145.1 Atribacterota bacterium | reverse complement strand
TGATCATATTGACGATGTTTGGTCAAAAGTTGTAAAAGAAAATATATTCCCTACTCTGAAAAATTATTTTGAGGTTTTATATCGACAGTTTAGCTATGGTTTATTAGGAGAAAAAGCAATCGAAGTATCATATTTTTTAGAAATCAATTTCAATTTTTAATTCTCTCTAGTCTTAAAGTATCAGAGGTATTTAAAGAGGATTCTTAAATGAATATATGTTTATTTAAAGATTTTCAATCCCGACTACTCTGGCTAATCTAATTCACCTGGCTAATTTACTTTGATCCGGTTACTCTAATTTTACAATTACACCGCACGGGGCGGGTAATTTTCCTTCCCTCTTAAATCCCCCCCTAAGACCTCCCTCTTAACCCCCTTCTATTTACTTTTCGCTCCTTGCTTCAGTCCTCTTGCCTCGTTTTTGTGACCAAAAACTGTTGGCTCGGGACATTCAGCACCGCGAAGAAAATAAGGTTAGGCTATGATTCATTAGGGGGGAAGTATAAGGGGGAAGGAAAAACTGCGGTCGATTCACCCCCTACTCTACAAGTATAATAGTGGGTCTTATCGAGACCCTTCACGGGGGAGAAGAGTAGTGATCAGGATCAGAAGATAAGCCATTCTGCCTGTGCGTGCCTGCCTGTGCGTGTACGCACGCAGACAGGGCGATGATTAGGAATAGAGGTTTAGCCCTACGATAAAAAGTATCTAATTTAGCCCGCCTTTATATTTTCAACCAGGCTAAAAAAGTTTTTAGTTGGTTAAAAATATAATGCTTTTTTTGCTATACATAACGCGTGGCGTCAGCGGTGGCCGAAGGCTCATCTGCCATCCTCCCTTCCGTTTTTGTTACTGCCTAACGACCCGCTTAACCCGCCGAGCGGTAGCGAGGTCGGACGTTCAAGCGGTTGTTAGGGCTTTTTCTTCCTACGCCTGTAATTTCTACGTGGTTCGCGAGATTTTACTAATGCAGTTTCTAGATCTCTTCGTCTGAGGTTATCTTGAACGATTTCAGTTAAATTATTACTGTCAAATTCTAATAAACCAAGAAAATGATATAACGCGCATTTATAAAGTACGGGAGCTATTACTGTGAAAGAATTGCACTTTGAATTTCGCCCTGGGAATAGATCTGATAATTTAACGGGGTTACCATGCAAAAACTGATTCCGCGCGAAATACATTTCAAAGTATGTTTTTTGTATTAAATTCAGTCGTTCATTTTTATGTTTACGCCCTATATATTTTTTATAATTCAGTTTCTTTGTGTTAAAATGAATGTCGCCGAAAAAATCGAGGATTTTAGTGAGGTTTACGTCATCATTACCCGAGTGAATAAGAATTTCAAAAGCACTTATCCAAAGAGCAATGTTGGCGCCATAATCATGTATTGTACCCTGATTTCTAAAAGGAAGTCCTGCAGCTCTAAAAGACATTTCTAAAGATCGAAATAACGATCGAGATTTCCATTCTTTTCTTTTACGATTTACAAAATATTTTTCCCACTCTTTCGAAAGCGCTTCAAATAAAGCTGAATCATAGAATTTGCTTGTAGAATGTGCCGTTGCTATCTCTGGAGAACATTGCCCCTGAAACTCAGCTGGCTCATCCAAACCTAAAATAGAAGGTGTGCTAACTATGAGATCTTTTTCGTCTTTGCTAAGTGAATATGGATATAGGTCAAAATAATTTGAGAACTTATAATAATCTAACTGAGTACCATGGCAAAGAAACCTTTCCCAAGATTGTACAATGGATGATATTGCGAAGAGATTTCTAAATGAGATAATTGCCTCTAAATCAGGTTTAACATTTTTATGTAGAAAAAATAAGCTGGGAGCGAAATGTCTTCCGAATTGGTCTTTAAAATTATCAACAAATTGAGAAAATGCTGGCGAGCGTTCGCGAATGGCCTGCGTCAAAGGGTCATCATGGGGTGTAATAACGACATATTTACTTTCTACCCTTTTAGAAATTGATAAGTTATGACAAACAGATATGAATATCCAATCTTCCATTTAAAGCCTCATGCTTATGGGCTAGTTCTTATTAATGAATGCCCTAACAATTAATAGACGAAATGCGTAATTTATGATAATTTTTGGAACCTTATAACGCAAATATACTCCACGAAGTAGCGATTGTCAATTATATGGCTTAACTTGTTATTTATGGGACAGGACACTAGGATGAGTTCTCGATTTCTGTGTATTTATCTGAATAGATTTAATCAAACAAAATATAATCCCCGGACCTTCCCCACACTTTATAACTCTAATGCCGTGAACTATGCTTTACCCGTAAAAAAGATAATGCAGTAAAATCATTTTGCCTTTTCCTTTTTCGAGGTCTATTTTTTCCCGAATTTTTGTATTTGGCGCTTCCGGAGGGATAACACT
>JBGPSO010000263.1:0-2409 GCA_041490145.1 Atribacterota bacterium | reverse complement strand
GGACAACCTGTCTCAGAAGGAATTTCACCAGTACAGGGGGCAGATCGTTTGGGACCTACAGCAGTTATCAAATCAGCCGCCAAGATGGACCAGGTAAAAACCGGAGGGACCCTTCTAAATCAAAAGTTTACCCCTCAATTACTGGAAGGAGAGGAAGGAATAAATAACCTTGCTCATCTGATTAGGGCTTACTTTAAATTAGGTGGGCATCATATCCAATTTAATGTAGTAAGTGCAGATACTCTAAGGGCCGCTCAAAAAGAACCTGAAGAATACAGAAATCTTATTGTGCGAGTAGCAGGTTATAGTGATTATTTTAATAACCTCAGCAAGACCTTGCAGGATGAAATTATCAGTCGAACAGAACACCAATCCTATTAAAATTTAAATATACAAACTTTTCTTACCTATAAACTGTAAACCAAGAAAGATAACCTAAAAACTTTTCTTTCAAAAAGAAGGATTTTCAAAAACTTTTGTTGAATTAATATTAGGATATAGAAAAGTTTAAAAATATTGATTTTTTTGATCGCTGGTGGCGATTCAATAAGGTAAATATAGATTTTGGAAGTGTGACAAAGCCGTCCCCTGACACATTTGAATAAATTTTTAAATATATTATTAATAGGGTTAATTATAATAGTAGTTATAGGTTTATTTTACTTGGCTATCCCAAAGTATCAGGCTGAGATGATCAGGTTAGACGATGAAACTGTTTGGATTTGATGAGATTTCGTTATAAGGAGGGAGTTATGGAGAATAAGGAAAGTCAAAAAATTGAAATTATAATGAAGGACTACGAAATACTTAAAACTTACTCTACAAGTACTTCCCCAGGTATTCGCTATAATCTAATCTCCATTGCGCTTGCAACGATTGGTATAGTATTTTCAGGAACAATGATCGCAGTAACTAATGGAAAATTCTCTGATCTTGTAGCAAAGATAGTATCAATACTGTGGTTTGTTTTTGTACCTGCTTTTTGTATAGCTATATTGTATGTGTGGCTTGGAGAAGAGCAAAGAATGATGAGAATAGGCGAATACTGTAAAGGATTGGAAAGTACGATAAATGAAAAACTTGGGGAAAAAGTTTTGAATTGGGAAACCTTTAAGCGGGATAAGTCGATAAAATATCCAGAGGTTTTAATAATTGCATTATTTTTAGGATTAAGTTTTGGCTTTTCTCTTGCGGGGTTATATCTTATAAAGGTCCATTTTATTATGACCTTTATTATTGATTTGGTTGTTCATCTTGTAATTGCATGGGGTACTTGCATCTTTGTAAGAAGAAAGATAATAGCAATTGAAGAATTAAAATAAATCCGAAATAATTCTTTACCAAAAAGATATAATATGTCTTTTACTATATAGAACTATTTTTGTTTTACTAGGGAAACAATATAGGGTCGAAACAATATGAAACAATATGGGGTTAAGTCTTGCAATAAATGACAAGGGACGGTTCTTTGACACACTCCCCTGACACATATAAGGCTCACCTACAGTATGGCTATACCTTAAAAGATATAGCAGAATATATTGGCCTGCATTATACTACAGTGAGCAGAGTGATTAAAAAAATTGAGAGGGAAGATGAAAAGTGATATTACAAGACTTGACCCCATAATATTTCGGGCGGTCTTTTATTTCTTGTCGTCGTCGCAAGTAATATCCTCTGATTCGCAATTGGGACACTTACTTGGCTCCAATGAACTTGACCAACTATGGTTACATTGGAAACAATGGTATTCCTTCTCTTCAGTGTAAGTAATCCCCTCCCATCCACATTCGGGACACTCATTTGGCAAGGTTGAACTTGACCATCTATGGTTGCAATGGGAACAAAAACAATTGTAATTCATTTCTTTCATCTGCCTCCTCTATGCAGCTGTTATAGGTGAGCGCTTCTTTAACACCTGTCATTTTCGTCATTGCTTCCTTCGTTCTATTCTCGGCCCAACAATTAATAGACGAAATGCGTAATTTATGATAATTTTTGAAACCTTATAGCACAAATATACTCCATGAAGTAGCGATTGTCAATTATATGGTCTGACTAATTTTCGTATTTTGCCTATAATAACAAAAAATACGCCTTTCGTATATTATCAGGTTTTTGTCCAAAAAGGAATCAGTTATGGATAAATAGATACTCTCTGAGTTTCAAAAATTTCTACTTGATAAAAAATTTATTCCAGAGAAGAACACTCTACTTTATGCTTATTGGGTAAACAAATTTCTGTATTTTTCAAATAATACTGAAATATTAAAAATAAATAAATAGGGACACTGTAGATTCAAGTTGCTAATGCAACAGTTTACTAAAAACCTCATGTGGCGTTAAAAATTCTAAAGTTTTCCGCGGTCGGTCGTTTAACATATCTTGTGCCTGTTTGATGTTTTTAAG
>JBGPSO010000262.1:0-2420 GCA_041490145.1 Atribacterota bacterium | reverse complement strand
GCCTCCTCCTGAACCGGTAACAGATCAGGAGAATAATTCTTCTCCCAAATATCCACCATATAAGAGGGGACTCCCCAAACTTCTAAATCTCTCATCTTCATCGGCTTTTTAAACAATTTACTTCCTTCCTTTCTAACCATTTATTAAAAAATAGATCTAAATAAGCAGATACGAACAAAAGTTTATGAACCTATTTTACCCCATCTCTCCCCCAATTGCAACAAAAATTTTAAAAAATATTTCTAAAAAGGGGGACAGTCTTCTTTTTGTCTTCCCGCATTTAATACCAGGCAAAAAGCAAAGCCTGTCCCCCTTTAACCTCCCTTTATGTCATTCCCGCGCACGTAGGAATTCAGAGGCTATACTGTATAGTTGACTCTATATGAAGACAAATGTTAATCAATAGTTGACTTTTAACAAAGACAACTATATAATATAAACATGATAAATAAGGATACAATATTTAAAAAAGAAATATTTAAATTAATAATTAAAGAATTTCAGAACAGTTCGTTACCCAATATTTTTGATAGAGAATTAGAAATTCCCCTTTCTTCTAAAAAGATATTTACTATTTATGGACCCAGAAGATGCGGCAAAAGTTTTTATTTTTTATCTTTAATTAAAAAACTTTTACAAAAAGGGATTCCTAAAAAAAGAATATTGTATCTAAGTTTTGAAGATGATCGGATTTTACCTTTAGATTTTCAAGAATTAACTCTTCTTTTAGAGGCTTATTTTGAACTCTACCCAGAAAATAAAGAAGAAGAGATATTTTTATTTTTTGATGAGATCCAAAATATTAAAGATTGGGAAATATTTATAAGAAGAATTAACGAAAAAGAGAAAGTAAAAATATTTATCACTGGCTCTTCATCGAAATTACTTTCTGATGAGATTGCGACTTCCTTGAGAGGACGAACGATAAGTTACCCATTATACCCTTTAAACTTTAGAGAATTTTTATCTTTTAAAGGTGAAACCCTTAAAAAAGATTTCGAATATACTGAAAAACGATTTAAAATTAAAAAATATTTAGAAGAATATTTAGAGTGGGGAAGTTTTCCCGAAATTGCCTTAGAGAAAGATTTCATTTTAAAGAGAAAGATACTTTCAGAATATTTTGAACTATTAGTTTATCGTGATTTAAAAGACAGATTTTCCATAGAAAATACCGCTTTGATAAAAGATTTGTTAAAATCACTCTTTACTAATATTTCCTCTTATTTTTCAGTTAATTCTTATTTTAAGGTTACTGCACAAAGAATGCCTCTTTCCAGACAAACTCTTTCCTATTATTTATCTTGCCTTGAAGAAACCCAGTATTTTTCTTTCTTGCCTATATTTGCTTATTCCTTAAAAGTTCAAAGGGTAAATCCAAAAAAAATAATCTGTTTAGATAATGGATTACGAAGTACAGTCGCTTTTAAATTTTCTCAAGATAGAGGAAAATTAGCTGAAAATCTAGTAGGGCTCACTTTGCAGATGAGGGGAGAGCATAAGGAAATATTTTATTGGAAGAACAGGGGAGAAGTAGATTTTGTAGTTAAGGAGAACAACCAGCTTTCAGCAATTAATGTTTGTTTTTCTAATGTTATTCCCGATAGAGAAATAAAATCTCTTTTAGAATTTAAGGAAGAATTTCAAAATGTAAAAAATTTAATTTTGTTAACTGAAGATTTGCAGAAAGAAGAAAATGGCATCAAATTTATCCCTCTTTGGAAATGGCTAATTTAAAGCCTTCTTTCTATTCCCAAATTCAAGGCCAAATAAAAAATAAGAGAAGAATTGGGAGGATTCAAAGAACCAAAAGGCTTAACCCAACTATCCGAAATAACTTCCCTCGAATGGCAAGAATGGAAAGAAGAAGGGATAATAATTACTGTTAAATAAGATAAAACGATAAAACTAATCTCTTGGAATTTATAACTTGAATCTATCAACTTGCAACTGGTAATCGAAACCTATAAAATAATAAAAGGGAGATTAATTATTAATTTGAATGAAAAAATCTTAAGAAAGCTCGAATGATCCATTAAAAAGACTTCTGGATATTGGCAATTCTAAAAATTTGATGGATGGAGGTAATAAAGAATGAATATTGAAAAGATTGAAGAGATTAAGGGAAAAATATTATCTATACTTAAACGATATAAGGTCAAGAGAGCAGGAATTTTTGGCTCTGTAGTAAGAGGAGAGGAGAACAAGGAAAGCGACATAGATATTTTGGTAGAGATTGTGGACAGGATGAGTTTACTTGATTTTGCAGGGTTAAAGTTAGAATTGGAAGAGGCTCTTGGTCAGAGGGTTGATTTAGGAGAATATTCAACAATCAAACCAATGATAAAGGAACAAATATTAAGTGAAGAGGTATCTATTTTATGAAGAGGAATATAAAGCTCTATTTACAGGACATCTGG
>JBGPSO010000261.1:0-2427 GCA_041490145.1 Atribacterota bacterium | reverse complement strand
TGAATCGTATCTTGTTAAAATTAGTTACCCGGTTAGCCAGTTTACCGGTTTGCCCGTGAACAGCGTAATGTGTAATATGTGACAAGTAACCTGTTTTTATAAACTTAAAATATAAACTCATCACTCATTACATATTAATCATCACAATATTTCCTTTCTATACGCTAAACTATATACTAACGAGTAATAAAATAAAATCGAGGTGAAAGAAATGAAAGCAAATAAAATAATTAAAGGTTTAACTCTAATACTTATAGGAATAATCTTCTTAGCCAATACTTTAGGAATATTAGAATGGTCTGTATGGTCAAATATATTTAAACTCTGGCCTCTGCTTTTAGTAAGTTTAGGCTTATCTTTAATTTTAAGAGGAAAGGACCTTTCTTTTTTAGGACCACTAATTATATTACTGGCAATTATATTAGGAGCTGGAGCAATTTATATGGGAATTAATTTTGAAGGAAAAATAGTAAGTGAAGTAAAAACTCTAAGTCGAGAAATAGTCGTCGAAGTTCAAAAAGCCCCGGAAGCTGAATTAGTTCCGGAAGTTAAAACACCCTCTGAGACTGAAACAGCTCAAGAAGTTGAATCAGCTCAAGAAGCAGAAGTAACTCCCGAAGTTAAAGAATCCCCTAAAATCGAAAAAACTTCAATTGAATTAAAATTTGATAGTGGAAAACTTATTTTAAAAGAATTTACCCCCTTACTTTACGAATTTATTTCCCAGTATCAATATAAAGAATTTGAACCTTTTGAAAAATTCTCCCGTACTGAAAAAGAAGCCAATATCATTATTTATCATTCACCAGTAACAAAAAAAAGAATTTCTAATAATATTAAAAATAATTGGGAATTAGAATTAAATAATCAAATAATATATAATCTATCTATTGAAACGGGCGCTATCAATATGGATAGTAACTTATCAGGATTTAAAGTAGAAAAACTTTATATTGAAAGTGGAGCAAGTAATATTAACTTGGTTGTTCCTAAATATAATTCTAAAATAATTATAAATGCGGGAGTATCTAATATTGATATCGCCATACCTAAAGAGGTGGGAGCAATGCTTAATATTGATTCAGGAATTGCTATTAAAAACCTTGACGATTTTATTAAAAGAAACGATACATATATATCTAATAATTATGATAACTCAGAATTCAAAACAGAGATAGAAATTGATTGTGGAGTTTCCAATATAAATATTTATATCCTTTAATAATAAAATATTTATTCTTCTTAAGGTTCTTTAAAAGAAATATTGGGATATTTACTAGTAAAATCTTCTTTTAACCTTGACACCCTTTTTAGATTTCTTAAGGGGTGTCAAGGAACATATTATTAATTTATTAATTATGGATAAATTATTCTTGCCGATAATTACGATATTTATTTAATTTAAAGGAAAATATTAATTGTCTAAGAAAATGGCCTGTCTGCGTGTCTACCTGTGCGTGTACGCACGCAGACAGGCAGGCACGCACAGGCAGAGATGTGTCCCTATTTATTTTATTTATTTTATTCTTCAACTTTTTTTGTTCCTTTAGTCACAAAATCAATTTTTAAAACAGTCCCGCAAGCTTCTGCTATTCTATTTAAAAGAGATATACTGTAACTTTTATAATCAGAATTTTCATAACGTGAGATAGCTGATTTGGTAGTATGTGTTCGTTTGGCCAAAGCATCTTGCGTTAAATTTACTCGATGGCGAATTCTAGCAATTTGTTCTCCAATACAAATATTTTGGTATTCTTCGTCAAACCTCTTGCGAAATTCTCTATTGTTCATTAATTTTTCCATATAAGTTTTAGTCTTTTTCATAATAAATTCCCCCCTTTAATCTATCGATGTAAGTTTTTTTCATATTCTTGGCTTTCTCTAAATCTCTTTTGCTTATTTTCTGAGACTTTTTCATATAAGCATTAGTAATAATTATCTTTCTATCTTTATAGAAGAAGCTAAAGAAGCGATGGTCTATGGGTTTAAACTCAAATATATTATCTTTTGAGTCCACTTTCCTAAATTTTGTTATATCAAAAATTTTGCCATGATCAGCAACATATTTTACCAGGGCAGCTAGCTTAACTTGCACATTCAAAGATTCTTTCTCTAAGTATTCTTTAGCTGGTATCTCCCCGGTTTTAGTGAAATAAAACTCTACCTGGAACTTTTCTCCCTGATAGAAAATATAATCTTCTTTTTTAGGTAGTGACACAAAACTCCTTCAATATAAAAGTTAGCATATACGCTAACACTTGTCAAGAGAAATATTATTAAAGAAACACTTTTTATAAATTATTAAGTATATTTTAATTCGAAAATTTATTTATTGATCGTTGATTTTTCTTCCTAATTTCACAATAGAATTTAAGCATTCATTAATATCTTTTAATAGATCTTTAAAAAAAATTAATCCCTTTTCAT
>JBGPSO010000260.1:0-2433 GCA_041490145.1 Atribacterota bacterium | reverse complement strand
TGCCGGGAATATGTCACTGCTTTTTCCCGAAGAAATATTAATTTCGAAGTAATCTATGCTGGTAAAGCCTTCCTGGTTAAAGCTATATGTAATATTCTAAAAGAAGAAGGTTTAAGCCTGGACGTAGCTTCTGGGGGAGAGTTATACACTGCCCTTTCAGCGGATTTTCCTCCTGCAAAAATATTTTTTCATGGAAATAACAAATCTCAAGAGGAAATAGAATATGCCCTTAAAGAAAAAGTTGGTACTGTAATGATAGATAATGAATATGAATTGGAAGCAATTGAACAATTTGCTGAAAAACTAAATGCTAAAGTTAAAATAATGCTTCGCGTAACACCAGGCATCGATACTCATACCCATAAATACATCCAGACTGGCCAGGTAGATTCAAAATTTGGAATTAGCATCAATAAAGTTCCCGATTTTATGAAAGAAGTTTTATCTAAAAAACACCTTATCTATAATGGTTTACACTGTCATCTCGGCTCTCAAATTTTTGACTTATCTCCTTATGTTCTTGCCCTTGAGGAAATGGTAAAACTTATGAGAAAAATAAAAAGCCTCTGGGGGATAGATTCTCCAAATTTAGATTTAGGTGGAGGACTGGGAGTAAAGTATCTTGAATCTGATACGCCACCTTCTATTGAATATTTTGTAAACTTAATGGTAGATACTTTAGAAAACGAGGCAAGAAAAAATGATCTACCTACGCCCAAAATCCTAATTGAACCGGGAAGATCGATTATTGGAGAAGCAGGGATAACAATTTACACTATCGGTGCAATAAAGGAGATAACAGGTCTTAAAAAATATTTAATTGTAGACGGAGGAATGACAGATAATCCTCGACCTATACTTTATGATGCTAAATATGAGGCAGTTTTATTAGATAAAATTGATACTACTCCTAAAGAAATAGTAACTATAGCTGGCAAATGCTGCGAATCTGGAGATATTCTAATTAAAGATTTAAAACTTCCCATAGCTGCTTTGGGTGATCTTCTGGTTGTATTCTCAACCGGAGCTTACCATTATTCTATGTCAAGCAATTATAATGGGTTAACCAAGCCAGCAGCAGTATTAGTAAATAATGGTAAATCTGGTCTGATCGTAAAAAGAGAAACCTATGCTGATATAGTAAAAAATGATACTATACCAGAATGGTTTTAAATAAAAAATAATATAAAGGTGATAATTATGAGGATAGTAGTAAAATTTGGCGGAACCAGCGTTCAAGATGCGGTAAGAATTAAAAAAGCTGCTCAATCTATTATCCAACAAGCAAAAAAAGGATATGAGACAGTAGTAGTGGTTTCAGCAATGGGAAACACTACAGATACCTTAACTTCTTTACTTAAAAACTCCGCTAAAGATCGTATTGAAGACAGAGATTATGCTGATTTTGTCTCTATGGGAGAACGAATAAGTGCAAGGATTTTATCAGCTACCATTAAATCTATGGGATTTTCTTCGAAATATTTTGATCCTGCTGATGATAATTTTCCCATTATTACCGATTCAAACTTCAATCAAGCAAAAATTCTTTCTCCGGAGAGTAAAGAAAAATGCCAAAAGATTATTGAGCCCTTACTTAAAAAAGGAATCATTCCAATAGTATGCGGTTTTTTAGGAAAAAACTGTGAAGACGGAAGTATAACTACTTTAGGCCGAGGAGGTAGTGATATTACCGCCTTTGCCTTAGGAAATTTTTTACAAGCAGATGAAGTAATAATTGTAACTGATGCGGTAGGAGTTTTAAGCGCTGATCCTCGAATAATAAAAAAACCAGTAACTTTAAAAGAAATAAGTGTGGAAGAGATGGGAATCCTTGCTGAAGGAGGAGCAAAAGTTTTACATCCCCAAGCCTTAAAATATAAAACTGACCAAATGAAGGCAAAGATAATCCATTTTCAAAATGGAGATTTAGGGACAGAAGGAACAGAGATAACCGGTGCTTTTAAAAGTAAGCTAACTCTTTTTAAAGAAAAGCTTACTATGTTAACTATTTTAGGATCTGAAATTTTTGATACTCCAGGACTATTAAAAAAGATAATCTCTCCTATTTCCGATAATCATATTAGTATATATGGAGTATCTATAGGGACTAAGCATATTGGAATCTATGTTATACAAAATTATGCCCAAAAATCTTATGATTTAATTCACCCGGTTGTAATTGAAGATGAAAGATTAAAGTCAGTTACTTTAAAAAAAGATATTGCTTTAATCATTGTTAGGAGCCGGGATTTTATAGAAACACCTGGTATTATCCAACAAATAACTCAACCACTGGCTAATAAAGATATAAATATAATTGAAATGACTACTATTAAAACCGATATTTTAATCTTTTTAGATTGGAAAGACCGAGAATTTGCTTTTCAAATAATAAATAAATCTTTAGAAGAAGCAGGGATCGTGATAACTAAT
>JBGPSO010000259.1:0-2435 GCA_041490145.1 Atribacterota bacterium | reverse complement strand
TGGTCTGTCCCCGATGATTGCTTGAATATTCCTGAGGAAAATATACCAGCTCGTCTGTGTATAGTGCCTGCCTTAAGGTATCCCAAATCCAGACATGTTTTTCGGTATTGCCCCGAACAGGTATTAAAGGATCAGAAGGAGAACGTCTGGTTTGATAAATTTTTCCTTCTGCTGCGTGTTTAAGAATAGCTGCTTTCATTCGGTCAATAAGAAGGGGTGTTGGCATTGCCATGGGTGTTAATTCTAAACGATCAAACCCTTGTGGAACTTTTCTGCCTATAAGCTCTCTATTGTGAGCAAATAGTTCTACAACCTGTTCTTGGGTTGGTACAGGATATTCTCTTCCATCTATTCCAATCACCCCAATGCTTTCTGATTTCGGAAGAAGCGTGAGAATGCCGGTGCGGTTTAAGGCGGTAACGCAACGAGCATATTCCCTTTCAACAGGAAATAACTGTTCTGATTGAGTTTTTTTCTTTTGCATAATTTATTTCATTAATTCATCAAGGCTAATTCCCAAACCTTTAGTAATCTTCATAACCGTTTGGATGGTGGGTTTAGTGATGACATTTGTTTCAATCTTGGTAAGCGTTGTATAGGGAAGATCGGATTTTCTCGCTAATTCGTCTTGTGTCAATCCCTGCTTATTTCTAAGCTGTTTTATCTTATTCCCAATTGTTTCATTATTGTTTTGACTTTTCATAGTTTCCTAAGTATGCTAGTATTAGTATGGGTGCTTATTTAACCCTTCATAAATATGATAACAAATAAAATGAAAATAGTCCAATTAAAAATGAGGGAAGCCCGCTTTTGGCCCAAAATAAAGTTCGAGCCGATATTTTTTTAGATTCTTTGGTAGTTTTTAGAAACCGTAAGCCAAGGGGTGAATGCTGGCGAGTGATAATGCAAAATTCCGCATTTTCCAACTGGTGGTGTGCGTCCGAAAAAATACGAACTAATTTCGCCCAAAATTTATAGGGCGGGCGGAATTCCCCCTAAACCCCCCTTCCGCCCGCCCGCAGAAGCGATCCTTTCGGACCTGCCTGCCTACCGTCAGGCAGGCCGGCAGGCAGGTTGGACGATCTCAAGTTTTTCTTTGGCGGCAAATTCTTTTAATTCGGAAATTTGAGATTCAAACCCTGCCCTTTTTATCAATGCCTTTTGCAATTCAAGAATTCAAATTTACATTTATTATTAATTAATTTATGTGCCCAGCTCTAATAAATCAATTTTCGAATTTCATTTCGGGTATTTTTATACCTTTGACCAAAATCCAAACTCCGATTACGAATTCAAAGGGGGCATAGGGAAGGTATACGAAAAATGGAACTTGATAGCCAAATAAAGCAGACAGTGTTGCTACCAGGCAGGGGAAAACTGTTATGAGACCCCAGAGAGACAGAACACGCGAAACAATTCTTGATTTGTCGAGCAGGTAATAAAAAAGTATTGCGCCAAGACAAAAAGCCAACATGGCCAGCGCACTAAAACCGAAATGCATGGTTTCAAATGTCAGGTTTCCCAGAGACTGCAAATATGCGGGATGTCCCGCGATCACAGATTCCTGACTGATGCGTAGAAGGGAGAAAGTCAATAATCTGCTGACAGCCAGCAGCACCGCTTCCAATATATAAAATCCAAGGGCAACCAGAGCCATTTTTTCGTTCTGTTTCCTTAAGGTTACAAAAAGAATGGCTCCCAAAAAGATGATCCCAAAAGCAGTGACCATATCACCTAAAATGCCTGCCCGCACCTGCATGGCATTATTTGCAATATTGGTCATGGTACTGATGATGTTGCCGGGCACAATCAGTGGGTCCAGCAGAAATGCATTACTGACCAAACTGGAAACTGCTTGAAGAAGAAATGCAGCTCCTAAAACTCTTGAAGTATTCTTGATTGTATTCATATTTTTCTCCTTTTATTTATTATTATACACCACAGTTATTACTACATTTCCCTTTGTATGTCCTTTATCTGCATACCTGTGAGCCTCGGCGGTCTGTTCCAACGGATAGCATCTATCAATGACCGGTTTTATCTTTCCCGCCTCAACAAGCTCTTTGAGTAAAATAAAATCTTCAGTGAGTATCTTTGCTGTCCCAGATGTAAAAACCGAAACGTACTTCCCGTTTGGCTTAAGGGCTATCTTACTTTTTGAATATGAGATTTTACCAACGGCATCAAAGATGAGATCAAAAAGCTCGTTGCTCTTTGTAAAATCCTCTTTCGTGTAATCAATCACCGCATCGGCTCCCAGAGATTTCACCAATTCTAAATTCGAGGTACTGCAAACCGCGGTAACTTCCGCCCCAAAGTACTTGGCAAGCTGTACCGCGGAAGTCCCTACCGCTCCGGAAGCTCCATAGATAAGCACTTTTTGTCCGCTCCGGATCTCACCTTTTCTTTTAAGAAAATGTAAGGCACAGGCGCCG
>JBGPSO010000258.1:0-2457 GCA_041490145.1 Atribacterota bacterium | reverse complement strand
TAGCCCATGATCAAGCTATATCTATTTATGACTATCAACCAGTGGGTCACCATGTACAAAGAGACTGGATTAAAGGCTGGTACTTTAATCCTATTATGCCTGGAGAACCTGCCGGTGCAGATTTCTATAACTTAACCAAGGGCGAGTAAAAATTTCTTAAAAATTCATTAATAACCTAAATACTGGGGTGGAGGTTAATTCTTTCACTCCAGTATATTTTAAGGAGAAATGAGAGATGTTATCGTACATAATTAGAAGGCTTTTATTATTACCAGTTATACTTATGGGGGTAACTTTGTTAATTTTTGGCGTGTTTTCTCTTTTAAGCCCCATGGAAAGATTGGCAACTTACGTCCATGATCCTAATACTCTTAAAAATCCTCAAGCAGCGGAAAGACTAATTGCCAAATATCATTTAAGTGATCCTTTTCCTTTAGGCTATATTAATTGGCTGAAAAGGATCATTAATTTCGATTTGGGATGGTCGCAAACGGCTAATCAATCGGTCAAGGAGGCAATTAGTCAGAGATTTCCCGCTACTTTAGAGCTGGTATTATATTCTATCATTCCGGTAATTTTGGTGGGAATATGGTTAGGAGTGCTATCTGCTGTCCATCATAATGATATGCTGGACCAGACTATTAGAGTGACTGCCATAATAGGATGGTCTTTACCTACTTTTATTTTTGGACTATTAGTTTTATTTATATTTTATGGAATATTGGGATGGCTACCTCCGGGTAGGTTGAGTTCCTGGGCTCAAGATATAGTCTACACCAGTTCCAATTTTCATAGTTATACTCATCTAATTACTATAGATGCCTTATTAAATGGTAACCTACCTATATTTTTAGATGCCTTAAGACATCTTATCGCTCCCATAATAACGCTTTCTTATATCTCCTGGGCTTTCTTACTTCGGATAACCCGTTCCAGTATGTTGGAAACTTTAAGGAAAGATTATATAAGAACTGCGAGGTCTAAAGGAGTGGATGAATATACGGTAATTCATTTACATGCCCAAAGAAATGCCATGATACCAGTTATGACCGTAGCTGGTATGATGATCATAGAAATGTTGGGAGGGGTAATGATCACCGAAACTATATTTACTTATCCGGGTTTAGGATTTTGGACTGCAGCAGCAGCACAACAATTAGACTATGGCTCGGTGATCAGCTTTGCTTTGTTATTCTCTTCCCTGATGGTGATAGGTAATTTAGTAGTAGATCTATCTTATGCTTTAATAGATCCTCGGGTAAGATTGGAGTAGTAAAAAAATGAATAGAATATTAAGAAAATTATTTAGTAATGCTACTTCACTGATAGGAATAATTCTTTTAATTATATTCGTTACTATTGCTATATTTGCTCCTGTGATTGCTCCACCTCTCTCAGAAGATCACTATATAATACCTCGAATGTCCTGGGATATAAATCCTCAACCTCCCGGTTCTCCTATGTCAGATGAGATAAGAGATATATATGACTATATGGGGGCAGAGATAAAATATGATAGAGCAATTTGTGGAACCGCTGAAGGTGGATATGATATATTCTATGGATTAATATGGGGAACAAGAACTGCATTCAAGATTGGCTTAATAACAGTTTCTGTTTCGATGCTTATAGGACTCTTTATCGGTTCTATCTCTGCCTATTTTGGTAAATGGTTAGATGAAATATTGATGAGAATAACCGATATATTTTTATCTTTCCCTTTTTTAGTTGCGGCTATGGTTTTAACTACGGTACTGGGTAGAGGTCTGGATAAGGTTATGATTGCCTTAATTGTTTTTGGATGGATGGGATATGCCAGGGTGATCAGAGGAAGTATATTATCGGCCAAAGAAGAAACTTATGTTATGGCAGCTAGAGCTTTAGGAGTAAGAGATAATAAAATAATCTGGAAACATTTATTACCTAATACTATATTTCCGGTTTTAGTAGAAGCCTCTATGAGTATCGGTTCTATGGTGGTAACTGCTTCTGCTTTAAGCTTTTTAGGAGTAGGTGCTCCAGTAGGATATGCCGATTGGGGGCAGATGGTGAGTTTTGCCAGAAATTGGATTATAGGCAGTCCTGGTCATGCTGGACAATACTGGTATACCGTATTGTATCCGGGAATATTTATCGTTCTCTTTGTTCTTGCCTGGAATCTTATTGGCGATACCTTAAGAGATATACTTGATCCGCGTTTACGAGGTGAATTGTAAAATGATTATAAATAATAAAGAACCTTTGTTAGAAGTAAAAGATTTAAAGACCTATTTTTTCACTGAGAACGGAATAGTTAAAGCAGTAGATGGAGTAGGTTTAAAAGTTTATCAAGGAGAGGTTTTAGGTTTAGTAGGAGAATCTGGTTGTGGCAAGAGTGTTACTGCCTTTTCTATCATAAGATTGCTTGATTATCCAGGAAAGACAGTGGAGGGAGAAATACTTTTTAAAGGTGAAAAC
>JBGPSO010000257.1:0-2498 GCA_041490145.1 Atribacterota bacterium | reverse complement strand
GACAGAATTTTTCCTTTATTCTAAAAAAGATAGGGAAGCCCTGGAAAAATGTTTAGCCAAGGCGTATAGATATCCAGATGTAACTACTTGGATAAGAGCTAAAAAAAAGGATTTTAACCTTGTCAAGGAGATAGGGATAAAAGAGACAGGAATATTAGTTTCTTGTTCTGATTATCATATATTTAAAAAACTTAATCTTACTCGGAAACAGTCAATAGAGATGTAAATTTCTGTTGTAGGACTGGCTTTAGAAAACGGCATAATTCTTAGATGTCATTTTGAAGATATTACCAGAGCTGATTTTTATGGCTTTGTCGTTCCCTTTGCCAATGAACTTATGAAGCTTTCTAGACAAGTAAAAATACCTATTAAGATAAGAGCTTGTGATACTTTAGGTTTAGGTGTCTCTTATCCGGGAACAACTTTGCCAAGATCTGTTCAAGGTATTATATATGGGCTTAGACATTATTCTGAAGTTCCTCCAGAGTGGATTGAGTGGCATGGGCATAATGATTTTTATAAGGCGGTGACCAATTCAACTACAGCTTGGCTTTATGGTGCCTCGGCTGTGAATACCTCTCTTTTAGGGATAGGTGAAAGAACAGGGAATTGTCCTCTAGAGGCAATGGTTATTGAGTATGCTCAATTTAGAGGAACAATAAAAAATATGAGACTGGAAGTTATAACCGAGATAGCTAATTATTTTGAAAAGGAGCTTAACTATAAGATACCACCTAGGACTCCTTTTGTAGGTAAAGCTTTTAATGAAACAAGGGCAGGAATTCATGCCGATGGGATATTAAAAGATGAGGAGATTTATAATATATTTGATACAAAAGGTATACTAAATATGCCTGTAGTGGTAGCAGTTAACGCACATTCTGGACTTACCAGAATTGCTGTTTGGATAAATACTTATTTTAGATTGGACGAAGAGAGGAAAATGGATAAGAGAGACCCGAGGATTTCAAAGATAAAAGAATGGGTTGATGAAGAATACAAAAAAGGCAGAATAACTGTTATTAGCGATGGAGAACTTGAGTCGATTGTAAGAAGGCTTATGCCAGAATTATTTGAAATTAAAAAGTGAAGCAAAATAAGAAGAAGAGTGAAATTAACCAATAAGTACCAAGTATACTAAAGATAAATGTGGCTTGTCCTCATAGTCCAGATAAGGTAGTACCAGTATTCTCTTTAAGGGGGATTGGAGTTAATCAGATAGTTATAGGAAGTTGCACAGATTCTTCCTATGCTGATTTGAAAAAGGTGGCAAAAATATTAAAAGAAGGCAAAGAGTTAACTCCTGATCTTGGAGGCAGTGCAGGAACAGCAGAATATACCAAGGCTATCATAAATAAATGCTATAGAGTGACCTTTATCATAGGGGTTAAGTCGGTGAAAATATTACCAAAAATAAAAAAATATTATTTTTTTATTTTTTTTGCTGTTAGTTAAATTTTAAAAGTGCACTAAATTAAGCTCACTATTTTTAACTTTTTGTATACCTAAAAGTTCACCTTCATGCCAGAATCTTACTTCAGATAAACCAGATTCTTTATCTGGGCTAATCCGAAGTTGTATTCTCTCATGCAAAGGGGCACTAGGTACTTTTAATTCTAAATTATTTATAGAAACTTTGCGATAAGAATCTACCATCCTGTCTACCCTTAAACAGAAAATGTCTTTGGTTGACTTAAATGGGGGCCTAATCGTAAATTCTCTAAATAAAGATCTCTTTTCTCTTATTGCTCTTTGAAATCTAATATAAGGTATTTCCCCGGTGGTAGAATGAACCAGCTGATAGTTGTATTTTTGGACGAGATTATTCAGGATTAATTGGGCCTCTTTAATATCCCTAATATTCTCTCTATGACAGGTCCTTACTAATCTATCCTGAATCCATTTATAAGGCCTTTCAATCTTACCTTTGGCCTGCGGAGAAAGCGCATAGATTATTCTAACCCTACAGTCATCTAATACCTGTTTCCATTGTGGGACAACTTCATCAGTAAGTTGGTAGTGATTTCTCCAGTAAGAGTCCCTACCTTGTACAAACCGAAAGATAGAATAACTATCTACCTAATAGGCCAGAGGAAATCCATATTTTAACAAAACAACCTCTAAGGCCAGGATGTGTTCCCAGGTGGTCTCTTTGGCTACCAAAACGGCATAAAGGAAATCATCCAAAGAGGTAATCAGATACCATTTTTCAGCAGCATAAGGGGCAAACTGGTGATGAGAAGAATCGTGTTGGATAAGTCTCCGGGGTAGTTAGTTAATATCTCTCTATCATGAGCTTTTCTCTTTGGCTTTAAAAAGTAAAAATTGTTTCTTTTGGCTCGGTCGATTATGGTAGGCAGAGAAACTCTTTGGCTATATTTTTGCTCTAAAAGATCTCTTATATAACTGTAGTTGTAATACTTAATTGGTATATCTTTATTCTTGATTAAATCTTTTTCTATCTTTAGTTCTTTTACAATATTTCTCTCGATATCCGG
>JBGPSO010000256.1:0-2501 GCA_041490145.1 Atribacterota bacterium | reverse complement strand
TTAAGGGGATTAGTTTATACCGTAAGGCGACCTTTTCAGGGATAAGAGATATTACTTCTGGATCTATTACATAATTCGATAAATCTATATATTCAGTCTCATAAATATATTGCAAAACTTTGAACAATTCTTCTTTGCTTATAGTCCCTAATTCTACTAATATTTCACCTATTCGCTTTTTATTACCTGCACTTTGCATTTTAAGGACTTCTTCTAATTGTTGGGGAGTAATCAATCCCTGTTTAATTAGAATATCTCCTATTCTCTGATTGGTAAGAGGTTTCTTAGACATTTTCATTTATATCTTAACCACCATATTCACTAATTCGTATCTCGTATCTCGCTAAAAATTAGTTAGTTGGTTAGTTAGTTACCTGGTTAGTTGGTTAATAATAAAGAAATCAGAAGCCAGAATACAGAATCCGATTCTTTTTATCTCTATATCTAAAAACTGTAAACCGATAACTGAAAACTGAAAAATTGTATTTAAAACCAACGACCAACGACTAATTTATTTCTTCTTAAATAAATCTCCGAATAAATCCTGGTATAAAATTTTATCTATATTTTGTTTATTATTATACTCTTTCATAAATCGCTTTTGTTCTTCTTTCTCGGCTTTTCTAATACTTAAGCTAATCTTCTTCTTTTGTCCATCCAATTTAGTTACCAGGGTTAAAACTTCTTGCCCCACCGAAAGAAGACTGGTTGGATTATCAATTTTCTCATGAGATATTTCAGATAAAGGTACTAAACCGTCAATATTATCTTCTAATCTTATAAAAGCTCCAAAATTAGTAATATTTACCACTTTCCCTTCTGCCAATGTTCCGACAGGGTATTTCTTCTTAATCTCTAACCAAGGATCCGATAACAATCTTTTTTTACTTAAAGTTAATTGTAATTTATCTTTATCAATATTTATTATTTCAAACTCGTATTCTTCATCTTTTTTTAATTTCTCATTAGGATGCTTTATTCTATTCCAATCTATTTCTGAAACTGGGACAAAACCTTCTATTCCTTTATCTAATTTTATAAATGCTCCGAAGTCTCTTATCTTTGTTACTTTACCTTTTACAGTAGAACCTATTTGGTAAAATTTATCCACCTCATCCCAAGGATTTGGTAAAGTCCTTTTTCTACTTAAAAAAATTAAGTGTATCTCCTTATCAATCTTCAATACTTTTAAGGGAAGCACCATATATTTTTTAAATACCGTGGAAGGCTTTTCCACATATTTCCAATCAATTTCAGATAAATGAACAACTCCGCTTACTCCGGTTTCCAAATCTACATTAGCTCCGTAAGAAGTCACTTGAGTGATTTTTCCTTGTACCACTGAACCAAGCGGATATTTTTTCTCAATATTTTCCCAGGGATCGGGTAATAACTGTTTTAACCCCAATGAAATTTTCTTTTTCTCTGGTTCAATTTCTAAAATTCTTAATTTTAATAATTCTCCTTCCTTAATTAACTCTGAAGGATGTTTTACATAAGCCCAAGCCATCTCTGAAATATGTAATAAACCATTCACTCCTTCCTCTATCTCAATAAAGGCTCCAAAATCTTTGATGGTTATAACTTTACCCTCAACTTCATCGCCAATAGAATACCTCTTCATAATATTTTCCCAGGGGTCAGGAGAAAGTTTTTTTATACTCAGGGAAATTTTATCTTTTCCTTGGTTAAAATCAATAATCTTTACTTTAATTTTGTCATCTACTTTTAGTAATTTAGTGGCATCCTTCATATCGCGCCAGGTAATTTCGGAAATATGAAGTAAACCTTCGACTCCACCTATATCCACAAATGCACCAAAATTAGTAATATTAGTTATAATCCCTTCTTTTATATCTTCAATTTTTAAGTTAACCATGGTTTTTTTATGTAACGATTTACGCTCTTTCTCTACAATTAATCGATGAGAGAGAACTATTTGATTATCTTTTTCATCCAATTTAATAATAATAAGATCTAATTTTTTACCAATATATTTGTCTAAATCTTCATCTTTTATGAATTTACTTTCAATTTGAGATTTTGGAACAAATCCCTTCACTCCTAAATTTACTATTAAGCCATTAGGATTTTTTTCTATTACTTCCGCAGTAATTTTTTCTTTCTTTCTATATATTTCATTAAGTTTTCCCCATAATTGGATATATTTTGCTTTTTCTTTGGATAAAATAATATTTTCGTTTTTTTCATCAACACTATCTACAAATACATAAACTTCATCCTCTATTTCTAAAGTATTAGTTATATTTCCCCCTTCTTTCGAAAAGAGCGATGGTTCATTCTTGGGAAGATACCCTTCCATTTTATATTTCATATCAACTAAGTAACCATCTTCATTAACTTTTATTATCTTACCTTTAATTATATCTCCTCTTTTTATTTTCTTAAAATTTTCCAGAGATTCATTAATCATTTCTTGCATTCCTTCTGTTGATTTATTTTCTTTTTTTTCTGCTTCATTTTTATTGTTTAATTCCATA
>JBGPSO010000255.1:0-2516 GCA_041490145.1 Atribacterota bacterium | reverse complement strand
AATATTATTAGAAATAATAAAGCAGTGGTTATTTTCCACTGCTTTATAAAACTCATTATAGAAATTAGCATTAATAATATTATAATTATAAATGAAAATATTAAATTAAAATTGATAAATTTACCACAAATTATCCCTAAAATATATAAAGATAAAATTAGGGGTAAAGGTTTAACCTTATTATATTTATTATCGGAAAACATATTTTTTATTGGACACAAATTAAATCTTTAATTCCTTCAAATTTTTTTTCTCCGATTCCAGATACATCTTTTATATCATCAATAACTTCAAATAATCCATTCTGATTTCTATAATCTATTATTCTTTTGGAAAGAACTGGTCCAATTCCAGGCAGAGACTGTAAGGTATTGTCATCAGCAGTGTTAATATTAATTTGGTCAGAAGGAGATGATGAAGAAGAGTATACTTCCTCTATATTTTTAGATATATTTTTATCACTTTCTACCGTAACTTGGTTAGAAATTTTATAGGGAATAATTATTTTTTGTCCATCTTTAAGCAGAGCAGCTAAATTAATTGCATCTGGATTAGCTCTTTCCGTTATCCCTCCCGCAATTTTTACTGCATCAACTACCCTATCCGTTGATTTTAATTGATAAACCCCCGGGTTTTTAACTGCTCCAGAAATGTGAATTATAACTGAAGGAACTTCAATCTTTTCCGCAATATTATTCTCTGAAAAATTTGAGGGTGAATTTATGGCTAAATTATCTTCATTATTAAAATTTTTATACAAAATTATTCCTATTCCAATTATTATCACTATTAATAAAAAAATTATAGTAATCTTTTCTTGATTGGAAAGATTGAACATATTTGTTTTCTCCTTACTTCCATAGAGATTATACCTATAAACTAAAAATTAAAAGCGAAAAACGTAAAACCATAATTCAAAAATCAAAATCTTTTTTCCGATTCCTTGCGGGTTCGATAAATCAAACCTCTGCATTTTTTAGCAACTATCTTTTTTAATTTTAAAGTATCTTTTAGCTTCTCCAATGGTGTATAAAGAACCAGTTATGCAGATTAAGTCATCCTTATGTGAATTAGATATAGCATAGTTTATAGCTTGGGGGATATTTTTGGTAACCATTATTTTATTTCGTTCTATATATTGCGCTGCTTCTTTAGCAATTATCTGAGGGGGAGTGGCTCGGGGATTTTTTGCTTTAGTAGCAATAATTAAATCCGCTAACGGTGCTATAATTTTAATCATTTTTTTATAATCTTTATCTGCAAAAATTCCTAAGACTAAAATTAGTCTATGATAACAAAATATTTCTTCTAAGGCTTGTTTGACTATCTCTATTCCATTAGGATTATGCGCTCCATCTAATACTAGCATAGGTTTTTTTTGGATTATTTCCAACCTACCCGGCCATTTAACTTTTTCTAATCCATCTCTTATTGCTTTTTTAGAAATGCATATTCCTTTAATTTTTAGTGCTTCTACAGCTGTAATAGCAGTAGCGGCATTTTCGGCTTGATGTCTTCCTAATAATGGAATATGTAAATTTATATAATTATTATAAATTCCGTGTAAATTAAATATTATACCTTTAAGATCAGATTTTATTATTTCATACTTTATTTCTCTTCCTACCTTGTAAATAATTGAATTCCTCTGTCGAGCAATTTTATTAATTTCCTGATCAGCTTTCTCAAATTGATTAGAAGTAATTACGATTCCTCCTGATTTTATAATTCCTCCTTTTTCCCTGGCAATCTCCTCTAAACTGTTTCCTAATTTATCCATATGATCATAATCAAGGTGAGTAATAACTGAAATTAAAGGTTCACAAACATTTGTGGCATCTAACCTTCCTCCTAATCCTACTTCTAAAACTAAAAAATCTACTTTTTCTTCAAAAAAGTAGATAAAAGCCATAGCAGTAATAACTTCAAAAAAAGTAGGGTGAGTATAATAAGGTGTATGAGCTACCTTTTCTACCAAGGGTTTAATTCTTTCTAATAGTGTAGTTACTTTTTTCTGATTTATTGATCTATAATTAATTTTCATCCTTTCAGTGAAATCAACTAAATGGGGAGAAGTATATAGACCAACCTTAAAACCAGCAGATTGAAGTATTGAACTTATCAGAGAACAAGTTGATCCCTTCCCGTTAGTTCCAGCTATGTGAATTATTTTCAATTTTTGATGAGGATTACCTAAAAGAAAAAGCAAATATTTAATATTTTTAAGTCCTAATTTTATACCATATTTATCTAAATCATATATATATTTTAATGCTTCTGGATAAGTTATCATCTATATTTTTACCTCAAAGTTTTTAGATTACTTTCTAATTTTTGATAAATATCTTTTAATTCATCAGCATTTTTTCTTTCTTTTTTGATAACCTCTTCTGGGGCTTTGGATAAAAAATCTTCATTAGTTACCTTTTTAAAAATAGTATTAAGTTTAATTTTTACTTTATTTAATATTTTTTCTAAACGGCTTATCTCTTCAATAATATTAAATATTTGCTTTT
>JBGPSO010000254.1:0-2517 GCA_041490145.1 Atribacterota bacterium | reverse complement strand
TGATAAAATTAAAATCAATAATTGGATATGTTGTAAAAATTGATCAAGAATAAGGAGGACAGCTTTTCATGACCAAGTATGACATAAATAAGGTAAGAAATATTGCTTTGGTAGGACATGGCGATTCTGGTAAAACTTCACTTGCTGAGGCTATGCTTTATGATTCAGGAATGATTAACAGATTAGGAAATATCGGGCAAGGTAATACCACTACTGATTATGATCCTAGAGAAATAAAAAAGGGAATAACTATCAATTCATCTTTGGCTTATTTAAATTGGAAAGACTTATTAATAAATATTATAGATACCCCAGGTTACCTTGATTTTATTACCGATACCCAATTAAGTCTTAGAATTATAGATAATGCCATAGTAGTAATATGTGGAGTATCAGGAGTAGAAGTACAGACTGAGAAAGTATGGGATTTTACCAACAAATATAAACTTCCCCGAGTAATTTTTATTAATAAAATGGAGCGGGAAAGAGCAGATTTTTATCGAGTAAAAGATATGATTAATAAAGTTTTTGGATCATCCGTCATTTCAGTACAGTTGCCTATTGGTAAGGAAGAGAACTTCAAAGGCATAGTTGATTTAATAAAGATGAAAGCCATTATTTATAAAAAATCAGGAGAGGGCAAGCCAGTCTTTGAAGAACAAGAAATTTCACCGGACATTAAAGAACAGGCAGAATCTTATCGTAAGGAATTAATAGAAGCAGTAGTAGAATTTGATGATGAGCTTTTAATGAAATATTTAAATGGAGAGACTTTAACTAATAAGGAGATTACTTCTTGTTTAAAACAGAGAATAAAAGAAAGAAAAATCATTCCCATTCTTTGTGGTTCAGCTACTATGAATTTAGGAATAGAGCTTCTTCTTGATTTTATAGGTGAATATCTTCCTTCCCCATTGGATATGCCTCCGGTTGCCGCCAAGAATATAAAAACCTCTTCTGAAGAAATGATAAAAAATTCTCTTGATTCCCCCTTTTCTGCTTTTGTTTTTAAGACTGTAGCAGATCCTTATGTAGGGAATTTAACTTATTTTAGAGTATATTCAGGAAAATTAAATGAAGATTCGAATGTTTACAATTCTTCAAAAGGTGAAGATAGTAAAGTAGGGAAAATTTATAAAATGCAGGGCAAGAATCAACAGTCTATTTCTGAAATTTGTGCGGGAGATATAGCCGCTGTAGCAAAACTTAAGAATACTACTACTGGTGATACTCTCTGCGCAAAAGATTATCCGGTATTATTTGAAAAAATAGTATATCCTGAACCGATAATGTTACTGGCAATTTATCCTAAAACTAAAGGAGATGAGGATAAATTAAGTATTGCAATAAGTCGGATCATTGATGAGGACCCCACAGTTAAAGTCTATAGAGACGAAAATACTGGGGAAACTATAATGACTGGTATGGGGGAATCCCATCTGGAAGTAATAATTGATACTATGGAAAGTAAGTTTGGAGTAGAAGTTGAGAAAAGTACTCCTAAGGTAGGCTATAAAGAGACTATTCGAAAAAAAGTTCAGGTAGAAGGAAAATACAAAAAACAATCTGGTGGTAGAGGTCAATATGGACATTGTTGGTTAGAGCTTGAACCTAAAAGTAGGGGAGAAGGCTTTGAGTTTGTAGATAAAATAGTTGGTGGAGTAATTCCGCGTCAATATCGTTCTGCAGTGGAAAAAGGAGTGATTGAAGCAATGGGAAAAGGAGTGTTGGCAGGATATCCTACCATAGATATGAAGGCTGCAGTTTATGATGGCAGCTATCATCCAGTGGATTCTTCAGAAATGGCTTTTAAGGTAGCAGGTTCAATGGCTTTTAAAAAAGGAGCAGCACAAGCTAACCCGGTATTATTAGAACCCATTATGGATATTGAAGTAATAGTGCCCAAAGAATATATGGGAGATATAATTGGCGATTTAAATAGTAAAAGAGGAAAGATAATGGGTATGGAAGAATCATCAACCGAAAAACAGGTTATTAAAGCTAAGATTCCTCAGGCGGAAATATTCAAGTATGCTATTGACTTAAGATCAATTACTCAGGGGAGAGGAACTTTTACGGTTAGATTTTCCCATTACGAAGAGGTTCCAGCTAATATTGTACAGGAAATAATTGCTAAAGCCAAAAAAGAAGAGGAAGATAAAAAATAATTTCTTAAAAAATTTAAAAAATATTTTTAAAAAAGAAGGATTTTTAAGTTAGATATAGTATATATTATATAAAAATAAGTTTATTTATTAACCTATGCTAAAAATATTATAAAAAAAAGGAGGTGTAATAATATGGATTGGTTAGCGGATTTAGCTTGGTATTGGTGGGCAGCGATTATAGGAGTGATAGTATATCTGATATGGTATTTCGGAGCAGAATAAAATATAACCATAATGTTACCAAAATAATAAAAAGATATATTTTTTGTTTATAAGTGCAGGGTGATACAAATTGTCCTGCACTTTATTTATTAAAAAAGAGGAAATTATATTTTTTTTTAGAACATTG
>JBGPSO010000253.1:0-2533 GCA_041490145.1 Atribacterota bacterium | reverse complement strand
CCATCCAGTTCGCTCTTAGATCGGCGAAGGAGAAGATTGATATTATTTTTTTCCCAAACCAGCCGTTTTCCGTTCTTACTCCCCAGTCAACGGCCGCCTGGTCATTTTCCCCGTAATTACTAATAATCCAATAGGAATATCCTTCATCCCAAAAGTGATCTATTTTATCAGGGCCTATAAATAGATTTTTTATTCTAATCACATAACTGGTATTATACTCCAAGGGTAACAATCCAGTATAAACAGAGTTTTCAATGGGTTGAACATAAGTATTTCTGAACGATTCAGTATTCACAATCCAGGATTCAAGCGGACTCAAAGAAATTTTTTTTAATGCCTGGTGCAGTTCGATGTCTTTTGGTATATGCGGTTCCTTCTCCAGGTTATGCCGGTCTCCTGTGTATTTAAAAATTTTAAAGGCCAACATGCGGTGGATTTCCTTGCGAGAAAGATTGGCCTGGCAATTTTTATTAAAATCAGAGACCGCTAAATCTAAAAGTTGATTAGTCTTTTGGTTTAATGTTTCGTTAAAATCGGAAAGGGTTTTTTCGTAGAGGTCCCTTTGGGTGAATGGATCGACTTCCATGGCGTGGGAGTTGATATTAAAACCAAATACTAAAAAAAGAAAAATCAGTTTCCATTTCATGTTGATTAATAATTGATAAAAACTTGCTTTTTTGGAACTGGAGTATAGAAAATTTACCCTAAGCAGCATCTCAAGAATTAAATAGAACCGTACCGGATTACTATAATTAAAATTGCACTGGTATTACCAGGAATTCCGGGTTGTCGACATCGAAACTGATTGTGTTGTTTTCAGTTCCTATGGAGCGGTTGTTCCTAAAGAATACATGCAATCCAGGAGTGTTAGAGTCATAAATTATAATTTGTTGAGTTATATTATTCATAATAATCCCATCACTCTGTTGATTAATATCTGTTCCATAATAGGTAGTGATTTTCTTCATTTCATTAATGGTGATTTTATTGTTAGAAGATAGATATAAATTAAGCTGGTCTTTTATAGACTGCCAGCGATAAGTATTGAAAGTATTAGCGGAAAAATTATCATGATTATTCTTTAATAGAAAGGCATTGACTGCCCCTATAGCATCAGAGAATCCCCAGGTGATACCTGTGTTTAACTCAGAATCAGCATCTCTTAAGGCACGAGTTCCTTCCAGATCATTTTCCAGCACTTTCACAGTATTGGAATCTCCGATCAGGATTAGATGATTATAAGTATATTTTTTTTGGCTAAGATAGTTAGCGATATCGTCGATGGTGCTATAATTTTCTAGAGCATATCGTAAATCTAAAGGATATGCATAATAAGTATCAGAAGATAAATCAGGAAATGTAGTGCCAAATCTACCAGAATCTAAAACCGCTACAAAAATTCCATGTTTATTCAATGCAGTCATTATACCCTGGTCCAATAAGGTGTTACCAATATTCATAAAAGCCTTATCACCTTTTTTAATATAAGATACTGCTGTAGATGTAGTGCCAAATCCCCAATCGAGTAATCGGCCAATAATTGGTTTCCCGGTATCAGAAGCCGTATTATAAACAGCCATAACTGAACATTGGCTAGACCGGTTTACTACCGCCAACAGGCTAAAATAGAATACCTCGTCAACAGATAACACATGATCATCTTTATTGTTGGTAGTTCCTCCATTATATTGGGAAGCCACCCCATTAAGGAAGTCTCTATACTCTTGAGGGATTTGATTTTTTATTTGCTGCACACGGGTCATAATCGTATCATAACTTACGGCAAAGTTACCCGGAGTTGAAAAATGATTTGCATATCTAGCTTCCAAATCGGGATATTGTGTGACCAGGGTTTTCCCGTATAACTGACCCATATGATAGTCACTATCACCATTGTAATTCATAATCACTTCATAATAACCCATTGGGCTAGTACCGACATATCGAACATTAACAGAACCACTGCCACTGCCACTGCCGCAGTTAATATTTATGATTATGATTATGATTAAAGAAAGCAAACCGAGAGTAAAATAATTTTTTTTCATAATTCCCTCTTTCAAAAATTGTATTAGTTCACTAACATTTTTTATTTGCGCTTTTGCGACAGCCTGTACTGAAGAAAGCCCATATGGGGAGGCTCAACATCCATTTGCCATAATAGCGCTAAGAGTTCTCCCCGATGATGCGTTTCTTCCTGGAAAAAGTCGAGTAATATAACCTCATTCTTTTCCAGTTCTTCCGGCGTCATTTTGCTTAAGTTGGCATTGGCTCTGGATTCTACATCTTCCAGATATTTTGTGATTTTTTCGATGCTGTCGTATTCGTTATAATTAACGTTTGGATAATTGGTATTACCTTGCAATCCATAATTAATATAGGCATCCGCCACAAAGATCATATGCAGGTAGATGTCTCTCAGGGACGGGAAACTGGCGCCTCGATCCTTGACAACTTCCTCCCAGGGAAGCTTGCTTAAGGTTTCCAGATATTTGTGCCTTAAAAATTGACTATACTCCAACAACTTTAATGT
>JBGPSO010000252.1:0-2536 GCA_041490145.1 Atribacterota bacterium | reverse complement strand
TCCAATATTCCAAAAGAAAGAATGGTTAAGATTTTAAAAGAATATAAAAAAGTAAGTTTATATATTTCAGGGAAAGAACTAAAAGAATTGCATCTAAAACCTGGCCCTATATATTCACAAATTTTAAATAAATTACTTTATGCTAAACTAAATGGAGAAGTAAAAAATCAAAAGGATGAAATTAGATTTGTAAATAATATTTTACCAGAAAAAGAAAGGAATAAGAAATAAATAAATGTTGAATAATATATTCGAAATTGTTTGGAGTATACCTGCAGTTTTAATTGCTATCACTATTCATGAATATTGGCATGGTAGAATTGCGTATAAATTAGGTGACCCAACAGCAGCAGAAGCAGGAAGGCTTACTTTAAATCCTTTAGCTCACCTCGACCCAATAGGAACTTTAATGTTGATTTTATTTCGCTTTGGTTGGGCAAAACCAGTACCAGTAAATTTTAATAATTTAAATCATCCCAAAAGAGATATGATATATGTTTCTTTAGCTGGGCCTGTGGCTAATATATTAACTGCTATTCTATTTGCTTTAACGTTGAGATTAAGTTATTATTTCTTCTTTCGAATTACAGTAGTACAAAATACTGTTTTTTTAAAATTAATTATAACTTTAATTAAAGGGTGGTTACTTTTTTTGCAAACTGGAGTGATAATAAATTTAGCTTTAGCAATATTTAATTTAATTCCTGTTCCACCCTTAGATGGGTCAAAAATATTATTGGGACTTTTACCTAATTCAACAGCTTATAGATATGCAAAGTTAGAATCTTATGGACCAATTATCTTATTAATACTTGTGTTAAGTGGTATAATTGGAAAGATATTATTTCCGGTAGTATTTTTTTTGTTTAATTTATTAGTATATAAGGTAATTTAAAATACTATTTTAATTAGTTTATTTTAAGAATGTAAAGTTTTTAATTATCGGATTATTTATATTTAAAATGTAATAAAATATGCACTAAAAATTAGGAGGAGCAATTTATATGAAAGGAATAATTTTTAGCGGGATGCGCCCTACTGGAAAGCTACACTTAGGGAATTATTTAGGAGCTTTAGAAAATTGGGTAAAACTTCAGAAAGAGTATAGCTGTTTTTTTGGGGTGGTAGATTTACATGCTTTAACTACAGGATATAATCATACTGAAGAATTAAAAGAAAATATTAAAGAAATGCTTATTGATTGGTTTAGCGCAGGTATTGATCCCGAAAAAAGTACTGTATTGATACAATCTTATGTTCCAGAACATGCAGAACTACATTTACTTTTTTCTATGATTACCCCCTTATCTTGGTTAGAAAGAAATCCAGTTTTAAAAGAACAAATACGTGATTTAGGATTAAAAGAAAATATTGATTATGGTCTTTTGGGATATCCAGTTCTAATGGCTTCAGACATTTTAATCTATAAATCAAATGCTGTACCAGTGGGAGAAGATCAGGTACATCATATAGAAATAGCTCGGGAAATTGCCAGAAGATTTAATAGTCTTTATAAAAACATTTTTCCTTTACCCGAAGCAATACTAACCAAGATATCTCGTCTTCCTGGGATTGATGGAAAAAGGATGAGTAAAAGTTTAAAAAATACTATTTCCATTTCTGATCCTCCCAAAATAATTGAACAAGAAATTAAATCAATGATAACTGATACTCAAAAAATAAAATTAAATGATCCAGGACATCCTGATATTTGTATTGTATTTACATATCAAAATATATTTAATCCAGATCAATCTCGAGAAATATCTGCAGGATGCCAATCAGGAAAATTAGGATGCGTAGAATGTAAAAAAATATTAGCTAAAATTTTAATAAATAAATTTGATAGATTTAGAGAGAAAAGAAAATATTTCGAAAAAAATCCTAAAATAGTTCAAGAAATTGTTATTGAAGGAAGTAAAAAGGCAAGGAAAATAGCTAAAAAAACACTTGAAGAAGCAAAAAAAGCTATGAATATGAATTATGAATAATATAGATGTGGATATTAAGATAAAGATTAATGAATTCGAAGCTTCCACCAATGAATTAATAAAAAAGATAAAAGAAAATATAATAGATATTGATCTCGTCTCTATTACAGAGATAATAAATCAATATTTGCAATATGTTATCAAAAATAGAAATATTATTGATTTAAGTAACGCCGGTAAAATAATAAACAATATGGTGATGATATTGAAAATAAAGTCAGAGTATCTTCTCCCTAAATTGGAAATTAAAAATAACGAAAGGGAAGATAATGAAGATAATGATTTTGCAACTTCAAAAGAAAAGGAATCATATATTCAAGAATATAATAAATTTCAAAAAGTAGTTGAATATTTAAAGGAAAAAGAAGGAAATCAGAATAATATATATTTTCCGATGATGGAAAGTAGAATAAAGAAATTCCAAATATAGTAATCCCTCTAGACCTTTTCTTTCCCATCATTACTCCTTTTTGATACATTCCGTAGCTCTAAATGAATCTGGCGCATTTTCGAGCGAATGTCGATTTTAGCCAATGGAGCTTGAG
>JBGPSO010000251.1:0-2546 GCA_041490145.1 Atribacterota bacterium | reverse complement strand
TCGTATTTGAGGTAATAAGCTGGACAAATAATCAAAAATTTTATTATAACTTCTTGTAATTTTTTTAAAATATTTTATCTTGACCGGAATAAAATATCTTCTCCAATCGATTTACCCAGTTTAGACCTGTCCCCGTTATTCCTCATTTGCTCCCTGAATGGTAAAACGGCACTCACCAAGAACCTGGTCGTCTAATGCATCATAAAAGCATATTTGCATATCATCTGTTTTGTCAATACCAAAGCCGGTTACAAAACCAGGAGGGATCTTCCAGGTATACTTTCCTGGTTTAGCGTCTATTACGAATTCATTCCTCTCGTCTCCAAGATGGCCCTTATCGTGTCCACCAATAGCCAGAGCTATTCGTACTTTCTCCACGCCGAAAGAATTCCAACAAATCTCTCTTATATCTCCTTCGGTCCACACCTCTTTGGCTCGCGGAGATAGTATTTCGATATAAGGCTTATCTTCAATCACCTCAGATTTTTCAATAAATACCACAGCCACCACGGCTATAAGAATACATAACCCAACGACTACTTGCTTTTGATGTCGCTTTACGATTGTAAATCCTCCTTCCTAACGGCAAAGTTCAGCATCGGCGTTCAGTCGTCAATTATAAGCTTCTTTGCCCCTCCAAAGATCCTACCCCAACCTAACCGGCTGCCATTGGCATAAAAAGCCGTCTCAACGTTACATTCCAGAGAATCTTCGCTTACTACCAGAGTTCTCGCATCGCGGAATGCGAGTATATTCATGTTATCCCATCGGTTTTCCTCAGGGAGATAACAAACTTTACACTATCCTAAATATTTTCAGGATTTTATGACCTATCTAACCATAAACCCTGAGTTCTTTCGGGAAAAAGTTATCGGATTATTGAGCTAGTACAACGGTCCCCTGGTGCTTTACAAGCAGGATAATTCCCGGCATACCCTTCCGGGAAGTGGCTCAGATAATAATAAAACTATTTAGATTAAAATGTGAACTTGTGAAGCCTGACCCCATTTCATTCTCATTTCATTTTACTTAAAAGGTAATGAACAAATACCCTCCAATAAAACCCGAGTGGCAATACAGTCATCTTCATTGTATTGGAGAATCCTCTTTTTTATGTTTTCATCACCAGTCTCTACCCATCGATGATACCATTCAATAGATTCAGCACCGGATGGATTGGTATCCCGCCAACGAAATCCCAGATAGGAAGCTAATGTTTTAATAGAGTAATCATTAGTGGGCCATTCTGTTTTTTTCTTCACCACATCATGATAGAGATCAACTGCATAATCGGAATTAAACATCCTTTCTATATCATCTTCGGACATCATCTCGGGATATTTTTCTTGCAATTTTTTCCATTGGGTTTTCTCATAGGGCGAATAATAATAAATGATACAGGGCATTGATCTTTGAATAAATTCCCAGGCTTTACCAAAGGCTTGTTTTTCTTCTTCTTCATTTGGTTGGTCGGAAAAGAAAGAAACATATCGCTCAGTGGTAGTATCTCGATTACGACGTTCCAGAAAACCATGCAGATAGCAGATATCTCTCAGCGGATCGGTTTCAATATCGAAAAATAATTCAGTGGAGACATCTGGTAAGGTAACTTGCTCTTTCAAATAGGGTTTGGAATCTTTTTTTGATAAAAGGATTGCTCTTTCTTGAAATTTTTGCAGGCTGTTTATTCCGATACCTAGGAAAATGGTTTTATTTTTATTTTTAAACATCTCTAAATCAATGGTGGCAAAATCAGAAACGGAATCTATATAGCTAATCATCGCATCTCTTTTTACCCGACCCAGTTCCGGTATCAAGGTTAAATCATTAGCCTTTTTTAAACATCTAAAGCAATAAGTCCGCCATTGGCATAATTTGCATATTCCTGAATAGGCAGGTAAAGTTTTTAAATCCTGGTTCGCTATTTTACTAACTGCTTCTAAACAATTTTCATATCTAATCCACCAGGAGTCTGATTTTCGTGTGTTTTGGGGTGAATTCAAATCATATTCAATTTCTCGTCCCTGGATATCCCAAATAAAAGGGGTTCGGCCTGCCGATATACCGAGCCTTTCCAGGATATCGGTATAAAGGGCAAGTTGGACTGCATAGTGGGGCTTTAATTTGCCTTCGGAGGTATCATTTTCTCCCTCTAAACCAGAACCGCTCTTAATATCACCGCTAATGTAGCCCTTACCATATCTTCTTAAAAGATCAGGTTCACCGAGCAGGTTCCCGGCACTAATTCGACCACCATAGATTAATTCAACACCACGGTCAATAGCTTCTTTGGTTCGCTTTTCTTTTTCCATTCCCGAGTAGGAGCTTAAATCTAAAAATGGTAATTCCAAACTTTCTATTACTTGTTTTTCAAAATCAGTACCTTTTTCCCATAATAATTTGACAAATACACTGATGGGGTCTTGTTTTGAATAATCTCCAAAAAGATCTAATCTTAAACGATGAGGACATTTGACGTAGTTATAGAGCATATTGGCGGAGAGTTTTTTTGGCATCAAATTTCTCCAAAAAATTAGAATAATATA
>JBGPSO010000250.1:0-2562 GCA_041490145.1 Atribacterota bacterium | reverse complement strand
TCTTACGAGGTCGGAAAGAGTAAGTGAATAAGAATAAACAAGCTATTTAAAACTATTTTTTGTTGTTTTTCCATATTATTTTTGGAAATTAAGTAGCCGTATAAAAAATCTGTCTTAATGGGACAAGGCGATTGCAGAGGTCACAGTTGGTTAACAATATATTTCTACAAAGGAGTAAAAGGAGTAGAAGTATAAAGCAGAGAAGCTTTGTTATATAAGCAGGGCGATGAGGCCCTTTTTAGACAATGAATGTCTGAAGAGGGCTTTTTTATTTTAAGTAAAGCTAAAAATCCATAATGTCAATGTCGGAGAAAGAGTGTTTAGTGATTTTTTTGATAAAAAATTCCCTAAAAGTTGAAAAATTCTTAAAAAATTAAGAATGCCAATGCTATTGATATAAATATGTATCAGATTAATTTAAACCAAGAATAGTAAAGAGGTAATATGAGTGTAGATATAAACAAACTAAATTGAATAATTTTATTTTTGAATATTTTGAAAAATAAGAAGTTTATCACTAATAATTACTAATGAGTATAGAGAGGTAAAGTAAAATGAATAGATATCAAGAAAAAGATATAAGTGGTTGTGCATTAGCTGGAATAATGGATCAGAGCGGCAAGAGATTTTCTGGTAAGGCTATTATAGATTCAATTGCTGTTATGCATGAACGGTCTAATGGATTAGGAGGTGGTTTTGCTGCATATGGGATTTACCCAGAATTTTCCGATTATTATGCATTTCATTTAATATACGACTCAGGAAAAGCTAAAGATATTACAGAAGAATATATTAAAGAAAATTTCTTAGTAGAAAAAAGTGAGCCAATTCCGACACGTAAAATTAAGGAAATAAAATGCTCGTCCTGTCTCTGGCGATATTTTTTGAAACCGAAGAGTGAAAAGATGAATTTCATGACCGAGGAAGATTTTATAGTTGATCGTGTAATGAATATTAATAGCCAAGTTGAAAGTGCATTTGTTGCTTCAAGTGGAAAAAATATGGGTATTTTTAAGGGCGTAGGGTACCCAGAAGATATAGGTGTTTTTTTTAGATTAGAAGAATACGAGGGTTACCTTTGGACTGGTCATGGTAGATTCCCTACAAATTCAGTTGCTTGGTGGGGAGGTGCCCATCCTTTTGGAATTCTCGATTGGTCACTTGTGCATAATGGAGAAATTTCCTCTTATGGTATAAACAAAAGGTTTCTTGCTAATTATGGATATGTATGTTCATTTTTTACAGATACTGAAGTAATAATATATTTTTTTGACCTTTTGATAAGGAAACATAAACTTCCTTTTGAAATGGTTGCTAATATATTGTCAGCTCCATTTTGGGAAGATATAGATAGAAAATCTGAGAGAAAGAGAGAAATTTTAAAGACTTTGCGCATTATTTATGCAAGTGCATTGCTAAATGGACCATTTAGCGTTATTGCGGCGAATACTAATTTTATGGTAGCACTAAATGATAGGATTAAACTAAGACCTTTGGTGGCTTCAACTTTTAAAGATAAACTTTATATAGCATCTGAGGAGTCAGCTATTCGAGAAGTTTGTAATACACCAGATAAAGTTTGGAGGCCTAAAGCAGGGGAACCTGTTATTGGAAAACTTAAGGAGTGATAAAATGGTTAAACAAATAATGCTACCAGAATTTATTGTAGAAAGAGATAATGAGAAATGTATAGCTTGTCAAGTTTGTGTAAGGATGTGTTCTAATAATGTGCATTCTTATGACCCGAATAGTGATGTAGTGCTATCGGATAACAAGAAATGTGTTGGCTGCCATTTTTGCGAGACTCTTTGTCCGACTAGTGCGATTACCATAAAACGTAATCCCTCGGAGTATAAGCCAAATGCTAATTGGGGTACTCAGATTATTAAAAATATTGCTAAACAAGCAGAAACTGGTGGTATGCTTTTGACCGGGATGGGTTGTGATAAACCTTATCCTATATATTGGGATCATATTTTGCTTAATGCTTCACAAGTTACAAATCCTGCCATAGATCCTTTGCGAGAACCAATGGAATTGCGAACTTATATTGGAAGAAAACCAGATAAAATAAAATTAAATTACTCTAAAGGGAAAGTTAAACTTAAGACTACACTAAGTCCTCAGTTAAACGTAGAAGTACCAGTTTTATTTAGTGGAATGAGTTATGGTTCAATAAGCTTTAATGCTTGTGAGTCTTTAGCGAGAGCTGCTTCTGAGATGGGCACTTTTTATAATACTGGTGAAGGAGGACTCCATGAAGACCTTTATAAATATAGTGCTAATACAATTGTTCAGCTAGCTTCAGGAAGGTTCGGAGTACATCTAGGGTATTTAGCGGCAGGGGCAGCTATTGAAATAAAAATTGGCCAGGGCGCAAAACCAGGAATTGGTGGGCATTTACCAGGAGAAAAAGTATCAGAAGAAATTAGTAAAATTAGGATGATTCCTGCAGGAACTGATGCTTTGTCTCCAGCTCCACATCATGATATTTATTCAATTGAGGACCTAAGACAATTGATCTTTTCATTAAAGGAGGCTACCCGATACAAAAAACCTGTA
>JBGPSO010000249.1:0-2566 GCA_041490145.1 Atribacterota bacterium | reverse complement strand
CTGGAAAGAGCTACCAAAATTGCTCGCCAAATGATAACTGAGTACGGTATGAGTGAAGCTTTAGGACCTGTTACTTTAGGAAGAAAAGAACATGAAATATTTTTAGGCAGAGATATTTCCCAAGAACGTGATTATAGTGAGGAGATTGCCAATAAAATAGACAAAGAAGTTAGAGAAATTGTTGAAAGTGCTTATTCTAAAGCCAAAGATATTTTAACTAAAAATAAAAGCAAATTGAAAAAGATTGCCCGTAATCTAATTGAAAGAGAAACTTTAGAAGGAAAAGAATTGGATGATTTATTAAATGGTGTAAAGTTAGCTAACTTAAGCAAATTTAAGGCAAATTTTTTATTAATTTAAAAATAATTATAATTAGTCGTTAGCGAATAGTATATAGCGAAAAACGAAAAGCGCAAAACCAAATTCGCATTACTAACGACTAAATGGAGAGGTGGTTTAAAATGAAAGAGAAAGATATTAAAACTAACAAAGGAAGAGAAGATAAGGAAGAAATAGATAAAAAAAAGAAAGAAGAATGGCTTAAAAAAGAAAAAACAACGATGATTGAGCAAAGGAAAGAATATATAGACTATATTAAAGGGGTAATGCAAAAAAAAGGGTTTAATCCAAAATTAAGGAAGGATAAATTTTCAGGTGGAGTGAGGGGAAGAGGATAAGAGAAAAATATTAAAAATATTTTTAAAAAAGAAGGAATTTTAAGATAAGATAGAGTATATATAAATATTGAATGATGGTTCACCTTTTATGCTTAGTTTAATATTTTTAACCGCAAATTAAATTTATTTAGCCAATTTTAAATTAAAGAAGCTAAAAGGTAGAAAAATTAAAAGGAGGGATGCTAAGAGGTATAAAAATTTTACAGAAATTAAATATATTCTAAAAAATAATAATCAAAGGAGGAATTAATTTTATGAAACGTAATGTTTTAGTTATTGTATTATTATGCTTAACCCTGATGCTGTTGGCATCCTTTTCTTTTGCTGAACTTAAGAACCCCGATACTATCATCTATGCTGCTATAGGTGGACCTGAGTCCATGGACCCTCACTGGGGATATGATACTGCTAGTGGAGAAGTTGTTTACGAAATGTATGATAACTTGATCAACTACAAAGGTAAAAGTGCCGCAGAGTTTGTCCCCATGTTGGCTACCGAAGTCCCTTCGGTTGAGAATGGTCTAATTAGTGAAGACGGTTTAACCTACACCTTTCCCATCAGAAAAGAGGTAAAATTTCATAATGGAGACATTCTAACTCCCGAAGATGTAGTTTATAGTATCAAGAGGGCTTTAATCTTTGATCGATCTGGTGGACCGACCTGGATGTTCTGTGAGCCACTTTTAGGTGTCTATGGTATAGAGGATAAAGTAGTCGAAGTATATGGATTAGAAAATTATAGTGATTTATTTGTGGATGGTGATCCAAGAGGGGAACTCAAACCAGAAAAAAAATATAAAGAGGCCATGATCAAATTCTTTAATGATTATATCGATAAAACCGTAGAAGTTGATGGCGATAAGGTTGTTTTTCATTTGGCCCAAGCCTATGCTCCTTTCATAAACATTCTTGCTCATTCTGGTAATTGGTCTGCCATCCTAGATAAAAAATGGGCTATAGCCCAAGGTGCCTGGGATGGTCAGGCTGATAACTGGTGGAAATATCATGACCCCGAAGCTGAGAAAGATCCCCTTTATGCTGTTGAAAATGGCACCGGCCCCTTTGTCCTGCAAAAGTGGGTACCAGAAGAGATAGTTATGCTGGAAAGATTTGATGATTATTGGCGAGGTCCGGCTAAGATAAAGAATGTTCAGATAAAATACATCACTGAATATACCACCAGAAAATTGATGCTTCAGACCGGTGATGCGGATATAGCCTATATACCGGTACAATATCTAAGCGAAGTGGAAAAGATAGAAGGGGTAATTGTAGAGAAAAATCTTCCCCAATTATCTAATGTGGTAAGTATGTTCCCCTGGACCATCAATGCAGAAGGTAATAGCTATATAGGTAGTGGAAAGTTAGATGGAAATGGAATACCACCTGATTTCTTCTCTGATATTCACGTCAGAAAGGGATTTTCTTACCTTTTCCCCTATGATATTTTTATTACTAAGGTTATGAAAGGACTGGCGATAAGGAATCCTGGTCCAATAGTTAAGGGAATACCGGGATATACTGCTGATGCGGCACTATTCTATCCATTCAGTTTGGAAAAAGCCGCCGAGGAATTCAAATTAGCCTGGGGCGGCCAACTCTGGGAAAAAGGCTGCAAATTTAATATCTTCTATAATGAAGGAAACGATGTTCGTAAAGCAGTTTGTGATATGCTTTCTACTTATGCTAAGATGTTAAACCCGAAATTTAACTTAGAGCCAGTAGGAGTGCAATGGTCAGCTTACTTGAAAGCTTTTCTAACCGAAAAACTTCCTATCTATACTATCGGCTGGCAGGCCGACTATCCCGATCCGCATAACTGGGCGCCAGTGTATATGGGAAGCCAAGGTGACTACGCCGGTTTCTTCGGGGAAGCTTATCGAGAATTT
>JBGPSO010000248.1:0-2593 GCA_041490145.1 Atribacterota bacterium | reverse complement strand
TGATCATATAATGAGTAATGGTGAGCACAGTTATCCTATCGATTTGGCTATTGCTCTGGATCATATGAGCTTGGAGGCAGCTTCTTTAGGATTAGGAACTTGTTGGATCGGTGCCTTCTACCAGGATCAGGTTAAAGAAATCTTAGGTGTTCCCAAAGATGTCCGGGTTGTTGCCCTAATGCCGGTAGGATATCCTAAGGAATTAGGAAGTAAGACCGGGAGAAAGCCTTTATCGGAAATTATCTGTTACAACAAATATAGAACCTAAAACTTGTTAGATAAAATTTGTCAGAACCATTCATGACCTAAGGATAATCAGGGCAGACGTAAGGTCTGCCCTTTTAATTTGTTTTATTTTTTCCTTGAAATAAGAGATTTAATCCTACTTCTTGATTAAATTCCCTTTTAACCGTATTCTTAATTTCTTCGATTACAATTTCACCAGTTCCACTAATAATCGCGGAAGTTAAATGCCCTCCATAGGCATCATATTTAGAATCAGATAAACTAATATGTAAGTGAAGATATATTTCCTCATTCATGGTAGAGATATTTCCAGATAAACTGATAATTTCATAATCCCCGATTAATTCTTTAGAGTGATACTGTTTATGCTTGGCGTTAAAAAGTCCAATAGTTACTCTATCAGTAGCTCCAATTCCACTAATTGTGCCTAACTTTATTTTATTTTTCTTACAAAATTGTTTTAAAGTTTGGACAATTTCTTCTCCTTTATCGATTCTTATTATCCATTTGTTTCCGATTTTTTTAAATTTCATATTTTATACTCCTAATTCTAATTTACAGCAGTTGATAAGGAGATTTCATTTTTTTACTTTTCATTAAAATATCGGGAGGAATTTTAAATTTAATTAGTTGATTATAAAGTGCCTCCACGAAGAATTTTTCCGTATCATAGTGTTCGATCTCTAAAATATTTAAACCCAATTCTTTAGCCCGGAGAGCACTATGATAATTAATATCCCCGGTTATATATAAATCAGCACCACTCTTACCAACTTGTTCCAAGAGAGAGCTTCCCCCTCCACAACATAAAGCAACTTTCTTTATTTTACGATTATGGTTAGATTTAATTAATCTGATATAGGAAGCTTTAAGTTTATTTTTGACGCTCAGTGAAAATTCAGCCAGGTTTACTTCTTTAGCTATTTCTCCCCAAATACCTATTCCATAGGATTGCTTTATTTTAAGTTCATAGATATCATAAGCGGGTTCTTCGTAAGGATGTGCCTTTTTCATAGCCTCTATTACACCTTCTAAATTTCTCTCCGGAACGATGGTTTCAATTTTTATCTCTTCAACCACTTTTCTTTCGCCTATCTTCCCTACAAAGGGTTTAGCTCCTTCCATCGGTTTAAAAGTCCCTTCACCTTTAATCTTAAAAGAAGTTTCCGTATATTTACCAATTTTCCCTGCTCCAGCGTCAAAGATAGCCTGGCTTATCCTATCTGATTCTTGAATGGGTACATAAACTGCAAATTTATAAATTTTTTCTGAACTGCTCTTGAGAGGAGCAATTTTAGTTATCCCCAACAGATTAGCAACATAATCATTCAGCCCATTTTCGGCTAAGTCATAATTGGTATGCAGTGCTAAAAGATTTATTTGATTAGTAATAGTTTGAAAAAGAAAGGGATTATTTTGTTTGGTAATTTGTTTTAGTGGAGCAAAAAGAAGAGGATGATGGGTAAGAATTAGATTGGCTTTATTTTCTATAGCTTCTTCTAATATTTCTAAAGTTAGATCTAAAGCCAGTAATATTTTTATTATGGGAGCTTCCAAGTCAGCAAATTGAATTCCGCTATTGTCATAGCTTTCTTGTAAAGAAAAAGGAGCAACCTTATCCAAAATATCTAAAAGTTCATTAATGGTCATTTAATTTTTATTTCACTAACTCCCCCAAGAGGGAGGAAAAAAATTTACTCCTTTCTTTTGATTTCAATTTTCAGTATAACCAATCTTAAAGTCCAGTCATTGCCTGTTTAAGAGTTTTTACATCCTTCCAGGTTAATTCTTTAGGACTGCCCGGAAAGGTTCCTTCGTTTCTGAGTAGATAGCTGGGGTGAAACATCGGAAATATCTTGATCTTACCTATCCAATCCTGCCATTGACCTCGTAAAGCGGTGATCCCTTGAGTAGTTTCTAAAAGATATTGAGTAGGTATATTCCCTAAAGTTACTACGATTTTAGGATTGATCAAAGCAATCTGGGTTTCCAAATAAGGGTAACAGGTCTCTATTTCACTCTGAGAGGGATTACGATTACCCGGGGGTCTACATTTAACCATATTAGTGATAAAGATATCTTCTCTTTTTATATCAATTGATTGGAGAATTTTAGTTAAAAGTTGGCCGGCTTTACCCACAAAAGGCTTCCCTTGCAGGTCTTCATCTTCTCCGGGAGCTTCTCCGATAAAGATTACTTTAGCTTTGGAATTTCCTTCTCCCGGAACAACTGTAGTACGAGTCAGATATAAAGGACACTTTTGACAATTTTTACATTCTTCCGCTACTTCTTCGATAGTAAGCGGATTAATGTTTTCAGACATTAATTTTACCTCTATTTATTTTTT
>JBGPSO010000247.1:0-2617 GCA_041490145.1 Atribacterota bacterium | reverse complement strand
CCTTATATATTACTATACCTATAGCCATATTTCCTGGATTAGGATAACAAGAACCATCTACTCTCATTAATACTTTGGACATAATTAGCCACTTCCTTAGGTTTAAAAATTGCCTTTACTAACTCTCCTCCACCCATAACTCTAATAATAATCTTTCTAATATTAACTCCCTCTTTTTTGTATTAAATTAATACAATTTTGCTGAACTTAAATATTTTTTATCCTAGGTTTAAAAGTATGGTAAAATTATATTTTTTGTAGTAAAATAATATCGGTATTATTATATATTAAAAAATATTTTTTGTCATATGGTTATTGTTATTATTAATATAATATATCTTATTAGTTAAAATAATCTTAATCGATAATATTGACTTTAGCAAAATAGAATTAAAATATAAACTTTAGAAATACTTTTTGATAAAATATACCCTATAATTTCTAACTATAAAATATAAAATTTGATATATATTTTATTTTAAAAAGGAGCTAAAAAGATTATTTAAGATGGACGAAAGAATACAGTATGCATTTGAACACACCGAAATTTTAAGAAGGCCTGAACAACTAATTTCAACTTTTGGTTCTTCAGTAATCCACTATTATGTTTTAACTGAACCAGTATATTCTGAATTTACCAAGAATGATTTAGAGACTGTGGTTAGGGAAGGAAGAGTTAGTTGGTTTCAGCCAAAATTGCTTACTCCTAATTACATGTTTAGAATAGAAGGATTTAGCAGTGAAGCTAAAAACGCCTTTGAAGTCTTAGCCAGACAATATCCAGACTTAGCGGGAATTCTTTACAAATTTAAAGTTAATAAAGAGCTTGATGAAATGAATTTTGTTTCTAGCCCTTTATTAACTGTAGCAGAAAACATTAATAAAGAAATAGATAAAAAAAGAGATTCTCTTTGTGCTATTATTAAAGGTGTAGCTGGCCTATGGGATGTATCACTATCAAAATTTATTTTGGATATGATGGTTAGAAGTCTATATTCAGCTCAACTACCTGATTTTAAAAAAAAGGGATTTGTAGGTATAAATCAAATAGGTCAAACTATTATTGCTAAAGATAGATATGGCATTCCATTAGCTGCTCGAGAAGAAATAGAGAAATTATTTAAATTAGTAGAAAAAGGTGAACTAAAACCAGTTAAATTAAAAGAAGAATTAGATAACTGGGGAGTATTCGAACAATATCAAGATAGGTTCTTCGGTCTCTTTAGAAGGAGATAATAAATTGACAAGAATAAAAACTGCTTTAGAAATTGCTCTTGAAAAAGCTAATGAAATTAATATATTAAATCCAGAAGAAAAAGAAAGAATAAAAGCTGAGGAAAAGATTAGGTCTTTGCTCGCTAAATATTATAAAGGTCGACTTACTTCCAATGATTTATGGCAAAAATTAAAGGGAAATAAACCTTTTATATTAAGAGAAGCTCAATTAATTTTAATAAATTCTTTAAATTTTAAAAACACTCAATATGAATATCAAATGAGAAAAGATGCTATTTTAGCTATCGAGACATTAAAAGAGGGCCAAAATACCTCAACTATTGAATCAACTTTAAATGAAATTAACCTCTTAAAAAAAGAGTATCGGAAGAAAAAAGAAGAGACTGAAAATATTTTAAAGAAAGAAATTAAAAAAAACCCTCAAGCAAGGCTAAAAACAGCAAAACAAGGCAATAAATTAATTATTACGCAATTAAGTGTTGAAGAAGCTTTACAGGAAAATGTTCAGTGGAAGAATTTTATTGCTAAACATGAAGAAAAATATGTTAAAGAGTTTAGAGAAGTAATTGAAAAATTAAAAAAAGAAATTTAATAAAAATATTTATTAATTAATTCAAATTTTAAAAAATGATATAGATATTAAAGGTAGATTGAAAACTTTCTTCTATTTTTCTTAACCTATTTCTTCATTCTTTGTTTTAAAGCCTTAAAAACAAAATCTGGTTTAGCTCTTCCTTTAGTGTAACGCATTACCTGGCCTACTAAATAGTTTAAAGCCTGCTCTTTTCCTTGATTAAAATCCATTGCCGATTGGGGATTTTCTTTAATTACTCTATCTATTAATTCTATTAATTCATTTTCATCGGTAATCTGAGTAATTCCACTCTCTTTAACAATCTGAGAAGCACTTTTACCAGTCTTAAACATCTTTTCAAAAACATCTTTAGCCATTTTTCTACTAATTAATCCCTCATCTATTAACTTCAACATCTCCACTAAATTTTCAGGAGAAATTGGAGAATTTTCTATCTCTACTTTCTCCTCATTTAAATAGTGCATTAATTCACCCATAATCCAATTACTTAAAATCTTGCTATTAGAATATATAGAAGTAGTTTTCTCATAATAATCGCCCAAAACTTTACTCGAAGTTAATATTTCAGCATCATATTCAGGAATTTGATAATTTTTAATAAATCGCTCTTTTCTTGCTTCAGGCAACTCGGGAAGATTTTTTCTAATTTCTTCTATCATCTTTAAATCTACCTGAAGGGGTAGCAGATCTGGTTCGGGGAAATAGCGATAATCATGAGCCTCTTCTTTACTCCTCATAGAAACTGTAATATTTTTCGATTCATCCCAATGTCTGGTTTCCTGAATT
>JBGPSO010000246.1:0-2635 GCA_041490145.1 Atribacterota bacterium | reverse complement strand
TTTATATTTTATGAAAAAGTAAAGAGGGTTAAAATTTTTTGTAAAAAATTATTTAGATATAAATAGAGTAGTAGTTAGTGTAAAATTTAGTAAGGTGACATTTTTGAGGGGTAAAATACTTATTTTTAAAAATTTTGCGTTTAGTGGAAATGTATCTTTCCCCTTCCATTCAAAAACCAGAAACCTTTTCTTTTAAAAAGAAGGATTTTTTAAAACCTTTGTCGTATTAATATTAAGGTGTAGAAAAATTGAAAAAGACTAATTCTTTTAACCGTTGGTGGCGATTCAATAAGGTAAATATATATTCTTGAAGTGTGACAAAGAACCGTCCCCTGACACATTCAGAGACCGTTGCAATAGCTAATAATTGGATAATTCTTCCTATCATAAAAAGACGTGGGGTTAAATCTTTATTTTTGACCCCATGTCTTTACACGTTAAGTGAAATATCGTTATGGATTATACGAGGAGGTAAGTTATGAGAATTGAACATGTTGCTATCTGGACAGGGGATCTAGAGCGTTTAAAAAGATTCTATACTAAATATTTTAACTGCATAGCAGGGAATAAATATCGTAATGAGTCAAATGATTTTGAGTCATACTTTCTATCTTTTGATAACAGCGCTCGTCTTGAATTAATGCAAATGCCATCAATACCTAACAATTTAAATGATCCAAAGATACAATATGAAGGAATTATTCATATTGCTATATCAGTTGGTAGTAAAGAAAATGTGGTTGAAATTACTGAAAAGCTACGATCTGATGAATATACAATTGTAAGCGAGCCACAAACAACAGGCGATGGGTATTTTGAAAGCTGTGTGCTTGATTCAGATGGAAATCGAGTAGAAATAACAGTTTGAGGGGGTTAATACTTCGGTTATAAAAAAGAAGGACTTTTAAAAACTTATCACGTATATATAATATATAGCGTGAAATATTTCACATAAATAAGTATTTTATATTCTATAATTTTAATTAAATTTAATATTCTAACCTGTATGAAGGTAACAGGAGAGATCTTTTCTTTTCATCATAAAAGAAAAGGAGCCGAAGGGGTAAGATGCCACAAGCATTAAAACTTTCAAGCAAAAGGACTGTTACCAGACAGAACTCTGTAGAACTTTTCTATTGCAGGCAACCTAGGGAAAAATAAAAGGTTAAAGGAAGGATAAAATTTCAATAAAAGGAGGTAGCCATGCCTGAATTTGGAAATCCATTTTCTGGTCTTAAGAAAGACCGTAAGATCACAAGTGAAGAGTTAATTCGCGCAATAAGGTTTATGATTGCAGCAGAATATGAAGCCATTCAGCTTTATATGCAACTTGCTGAATCAACTGATAACAAATTAGCACAAGATGTGTTGAAGGACATCGCAAATGAAGAGCGTGTTCATGCTGGAGAATTTCTTAGACTTTTGAAAGAACTTGCACCAGATGAAGAAAAATTCTATAAAGAAGGCGCTAAAGAGGTAGAAGAAGAAATTAACAAATAAGAGTAAAAAGACATGGGGTCAAATCTTTATTCTTGACAAATAGTTTAATTAACTGTCAAGAATAAAGATTTGACCCCAAGAGTTTCAAGGAAGAAAATAGTGATAAGATTTTTGTTAATATTAAGGAGAGATAGGTTAGGTAGATTTGACAGATTATCTTTGATTGACTATAATATTAGTCGATAGGCTAATATATTAGCCAAAGGAGCTATTAAAAAAATGGAGAAGATTCTTTTTACAACAAATTCTCAGAAAATTTTAGAATTCTTAATTCAAACATCAGGGGAAGAGTATCTTTCCAGGGAAATTCAAATAGCTACTAAAATAAGTAAAGCAGGTACAAATTTTGCCTTGAATGATTTAGTGAGTGCCGGATTTATCAGAAGAAAAAAAAGAGGTAAAATGTATCTCTATGCGGTAAATTTTGACCACCCAACAATTAAGCAGTTAAAAATCCTGAAAGTAATTATATTCTTAAATCCATTATTAAAGAAGATGAGAAGCAAATCTCAAAAAATAATTCTTTATGGAAGTTCGAGCCGGGGAGAAAATACCAAAGACAGTGACATTGATCTGTTTGTGGTTACCAATTCCTTACCGGAAGTTGAGAAAATAGTAAAGAATAGTTCTAAAGGAAAGATTATCCAATTAATTATAAGGACGCCATTAAAATATATAGAAATGGAAAAAACTGACCCGATTTTTTATGCAGAAATAGAAAGGGGTATTGTTTTGTGGGAAGCAAAAGATGAATCCTGAATTCGAAAGATGTTTAAAAAGTCAAAAAATAAAAGTATTTTCCCGAGGAAAGATGTTAGCCGATAAAGAGTTGAAGGTAGCAGCTTCAGACCTTGAACAAGCAAAAATAACTTTTAAGAATGATAATTATAAATGGGCTACTATACAATGTTATTTTTCGATGTTTCATTCAGCCAGGGCATTGCTTTATGCTGAAAATTACAGAGAAAGAAGTCACCATTGTTTAATTGTGGCAATCCGATCATTGTATGTAGAAAAAAAATTACTACCTTTGCATTTAATTGAAGGATTAGAGAAGGCAAAAACCTTACGAGAAAGTGCGGATTATTATGATCAATGGTCCAAAATAGGAGTAGAAACAATTTTAAAAATTGCT
>JBGPSO010000245.1:0-2637 GCA_041490145.1 Atribacterota bacterium | reverse complement strand
TTTCCGCTTTTACCTTGGTTTGGATTGGTTTTGATCGGAATATTTTTTGGCAACTTACTCTATCCAGATTACTCTCGGAAATTTCAGCTAGCTAATTTTTCTTCTTTTTCAGTGATAAAAATTTTCTGTTTTTTAGGTAAAAATTCATTATTTATTTACCTGATCCATCAGCCCTTGATAATTGCCTTGCTCTATCTTTTTGGTATGGTAAAGGTAAAGTTATTTTAATTTTTATACTATTTTTAAAGTTTTTTCCATAAAAGACCTTAATTACGATTCTTACCGCTTAATATTTTTTACTGCTGTATTAAATTGATCTCCCCGGTCAAATTCATTTTTAAACATTCCAAAACTAGCTGCAGCAGGAGAGAGAAGAATAATCTCGTTTGGTTGGGCTTTTTGCAGGGCAGCTTCAACCCCTATTTTCAGGTTTGAAGCAAGGATAATATTTTTTGAATCAAAATATTTTTTTAAGGCAGAGAATATTTTTGGGGAGGCATCATAATCTGGGTGTTGCAAGAGGATAATCTTTTTAATTTCTTTATTTTCCCCGATGACTTTCCCCAATTTTTCATAATCTAATTTTTTATCTTTACCACCCAAAATTAAAATAATAGGCTGTTGAGGAAAAGATTCTAAAGCAGCCAAAGTTGCCTCTGGAGTAGTAGAACAACTGTCATTATAAAATTTTATTCCTTTGAACTCCCTAATGAATTCTAATCTATAAGGAAGGCCAGGAAAATTTTTTATAGCCCTTAGAATAATTTCAGCTGGAATTTTATGAATGAAACCTACTGTTCCGGCTGCTAAAATATTTTCCAGATTGTGTGGTCCAGGTAGAGTAAGATTAGAAATTTTAGCAAAAGGTATTTTATGTTCTCCTGATTGAAAGACCAAATTATCTTTTTCTAAATAACTACCCGACTCTATCTTTTTCTTAGTGCTGAACCAGTAAACTTGTGATTTAGTTTCTTCTTTAACTTGAATAGTCTCTTCATTGTCAAAATTTACTACTAAGTTATCATTAGATCTTTGATGTTTGAAGATTAGTTTTTCTGCCTGAGCATATTCTTTAAAATTAGGATAGCGATCTAAATGGTCAGGTAGGATATTGGTTAAAACTGCAGTTTGAGGTCTAAATTTATGGTTCTTCATCCCTTCCATCTGCCAGGTAGATATTTCTAAGATTACCCAAGTTTGAGGGGTGATTTTTTCCAAAATATCTAAAACAGAAATACCGATATTACCAGCTAAGACTACTTCTTTTTGGGCTTCTTTAAAAATTTGGTAGACCAGAAAAGATACAGTACTCTTACCTTTAGTTCCGGCAATGGCAATTATTTTTTTAGAGGGGCAAAGTTGGAAGAAGAATCCCAAATCTGTTTCTATGAGGATTCCTTGGCTTCGGGCTATCTTTAAATATTTAGAATTGTGGGGAATTGCCGGATTTTGAATAACCATATCAGTGTTAATAAAATCTTCTTCCCGGTGTCGGCCTAAGACATATTTAATATTGAAGCCTTTTAATTTCTCCAAAGAAGGGTTTAATTCTTCTTTAGTTTTTAAATCAGTAATTAAAATTTGAGCACCAGCTTTTACTAAAAACTGAGTAACTCCCAATCCTCCTTGATTTAATCCTAATCCCATTATAGTGATTCTTTTATTTTTTAAGTCTTTTAAATTATCTTTCATTTAAAAAATACCTTCGATTGGTTATTTTATTTTTCCTCTATATTTATGTTTTTGAGAACTTTATATTCATTGATTCCTTTATAGAATATATCAAAGTTAAGTTTATATTTCAATAAATAAATGTAAATACTGACTAACTAATTAAAAATGTAATTGGTGATAAGTAATAAAAAAGGTGTAAAAAGATTGGAAAATTGGTAAATCGGTTGATTGGTCGATTATTTGAGCTTTAAATAATTTGACTAAGGATTTAAATTATAATAAAATCAAGATTGAGATTTTTATAGTGCGCCCGTGGCTCAATTGGATAAAGCAACTGACTACGGATCAGTAGATTGGGGGTTCGAGTCCCTTCGGGCGCACCAGTTTTCCCGAAAGTCTTCATTAAAATATGCTAAAAAATGATGATAAAGATGTCGAATTAATGCAAGAAGCTCTAAGAGAAGCTGAAATTGCTTATTCCCACCAGGAAGTACCAATTGGAGCAGTAGTTGTTTACGAAAATAAAATAATTGCCCGAGCTCATAATCGAAAAGAAGAATTACAGGATCCTACTGCTCACGCTGAAATCTTAGCCCTGCAAGAGGCTGCCAGGTATTTAGGAAGTTGGCATTTAGAAGATATAGATCTTTATGTTACTTTAGAGCCTTGTCCGATGTGTGCTTATGCTATGCTTCAAGCTAGAATTAAAAGATTAATATTTGGTACTCCTGACCCTAAGGCTGGAGCAGCAGGCAGCATTATCAACATTATACAAGATAAACGATTTAATCATCAAATAGAAGTAGTAAGCGGTGTTTTAGAAAAGGAATGTAGTTTAATTTTACAAAAATTCTTTCAGGAAAGACGATGAACTTCTAAATACGTTAGTTAGTTACTTGGTTAGCTGGTTAGCTAGTTAAGGAATAAGAATATTAAGTAATTAATATTAAACTAATTAACCAA
>JBGPSO010000244.1:0-2655 GCA_041490145.1 Atribacterota bacterium | reverse complement strand
GCCTGATTTAGAAGGTGTAGATACAGTAGAGGAGCAGATTGATATTACTAAACGTAAAGCGGGTATTTATCCTGGTGAGAAAGTAAAATTGTATCGATTTGAAGTAAAAAGATATTATTGATTAGTCTTTAGTATTTAGTATTAGAGCGTAAAGTGTAGAGCTAAAAACGCAAAACTAAAACTTAAAACTTAAAATTGAAGAAAAAGTTTTGAGTTTTGAATTATGGTTTTTAGCTTTTAGCTTTAGCTTTTTAGCTTAATTAGGACAAGCTCTTGTTAATCCAAAACTATTCGCTAAACGCTACCTTCTCTACGCTATACTATATACTAACGACTAATATAATTGGCAAATTGGTTAATTGAAAAGAGGTGATTACTTAAATGAAAGAGGCTTTATTTTACGAATTAGTGGATCAGGAAAAAGGGGTCATAAAATGTCAGCTTTGTCCTAAAGAATGTTTAATAAAGAAAGACCAGGTTGGTTTTTGCCGAGCTCGTAAAAATATAAATAATAAACTTTATTCTTTAATCTATTCTAAAATTTCTTCCTATGGAATGGATCCCATTGAAAAAAAACCACTTTATCATTTTTATCCCGGAATAATGGTTTTATCTATGGGTACCATAGGATGCAATTTTTCTTGTGACTTTTGTCAGAACTGGACTATTTCTCAGGCAAATATAAAAGATGTGTCATTAGAAGAGTTATCACCTGAAAAGGCTGTGCAATTAGCTCTTCAGAATAATTCTCCGGGAATTGCTTACACCTATTCTGAACCATTAATCTGGTATGAATACGTGCTGGATACCGCGAGATTAGCGAAGAAAAATAATTTAAAAAATATATTGGTTACCAATGGATTTATTAATTATGAACCTCTCCTTAAGATTCTTCCTTTTATAGATGCTTTGAACATTGACCTTAAATCTTTTCGAAATTCTTTCTATCAAAAATATTGCCAAGGAAAATTGTCTCCTGTACTACGTACTATCGAGCTTTCTAAAGAATATTGCCATATAGAAATAACCAATCTAATTATCCCTGGTTTGAATGATAGCGAAGAGGAAATTAAAGAGATGGTGGATTGGATTTCTTCTTTAAATGAAGAAATACCTTTGCATTTTTCTCGCTATTTTCCTTGTTATAAGATGAATATTTCGGCAACTCCCATTTCCACATTGTATAAAGCTCGGGAGATTGCTCAAAAAAAATTGAAATATGTATATATAGGTAATATATGGGATGGGGAAGCTAACGCCACTTATTGTGGTAACTGTAAGACACTTTTGATTAAAAGAACAGGTTATAATATTATTAATTTGGGCTTGGATGAAGATGGAAAATGTAAACATTGTGGTGAAAAAGTAGTTCATCTTTAGATCTTTTAATTTTTATTCAAAAGAATTAAAATTATTAAGAAGAATACATGAGTGAAAAGGAGTGATAGAAAAATGTTAGGAAATATTTTTTTTGGATTATTTACCAAGGATATAGGAATTGATTTAGGTACTTCTACCACTCTCGTGTATATTAAGGGGAAGGGAATTGTCTTATATGAACCATCAGTGGTGGCTTTTAAAGATGGTGGTAATAAGATATTAGCAGTTGGGAAAGAAGCAAAAAAGATGATGGGAAGAACTCCTCGAGGTTTGTTTACTGTTAGACCTTTAAAAGAAGGAGTAATAGCTAATTTTGAAGTAACAGCTGAAATGTTGAAATTTTTTATTAAAAAAGTTTATAATCCTAATCGTTTTATAAGACCATCGATTATAATTTGTGTTCCTTCAGGAGTTACAGAAGTAGAAAAAAGAGCAGTATCAGAAGTTGCTTATAAATGTGGAGCAAGACAAGTATTTCTGATCGATGAACCCATAGCAGCAGCGATTGGGGTAGGACTACCTATATTTGAACCTATGGGGAATTTAGTAGTAGATATAGGAGGAGGAACTTCCGAAGTAGCTGTTATATCTTTGGGTGGGATAGTTGTAAGTGAGTTAAGCCAGATTGCCGGAGATTATATTAATGAAGTAATTTCCAAATATGTTAAACAAGTACATAATTTATATATTGGTGAATTAACTGCAGAAGAAATTAAACTTAATTTATCTATAGATAAATTAAGTCCAGAAAATAGTGGTTATGAAATTAGGGGAAGGGATAAAGCTACTGGCCTGCCTAAAATAATTAAAATTTCTAAAGATGAATTGAGAGAAGCCCTTTCTGAACCATTAAGAATAATCGCTAATACAGTAAAGATAACTTTAGAAAAGACACCTCCCGAATTGATCTCGGATATTATAGACAAGGGGGTTATTATGACTGGTGGAGGTTCACTTTTAGTGGGATTATCGGAACTTTTGCAAGAGGAGATAGGTATTCCAACTTTTACATCTTTTGAACCGGCATATTGTGTAATTAAAGGTATAGGGAAGGTTATGGAGGATTTTAATTTTTACCAAAGAGTTTTAATTAGAACAAGAAAAGGAATTTGATTGGTTGGTTAGTTACCTGGTTACCTGGTTAGCTAATTCTCTAGTTTTTTAATTATATAAATGGATAACTAACTAACCATCTAACTAAGTAACCAACTAACAAAATAAAAAGGTGATTTATATTGAAAAAACTTTTACCTCAAAACAAGGCATTGCTAATTC
>JBGPSO010000243.1:0-2659 GCA_041490145.1 Atribacterota bacterium | reverse complement strand
TGAAGCAATATTTTGGTAGTCTGTTTAGGGAGAGCTCCCTCGATGATCTTTTGTATGACTATTTTTAAGTAATCTTCTTGTTCCTCAGTAAATTTTCTAGTATCTTTAGAGATAGCTTTTAAAATTTTCAAAACTTGAGTAGCAGAATCTCTACCACCGGTTAGTTTTATTTCTGACACTTCTTCCTGGGTACTAAATTCAAAGGCTTTTTTGTTTTTTTCCAATAAACTATAAAAGTTAGGATTGATTTTTTTACGCTTAGTATTTTCTTTTACTTCTAAAGTTTTCGCGGTAGTGATAAAATCTAGTTCTTGAGTTTCTTGTTGGAGAGTACTCATAAAGAATTTTTGAAGTTTCCCTTTACGGAAATAAGTCAAAAGTCTGTTGCTTTCTTGAGGGTTTATCCTGGCAGTTCTGGCCTTTTTAGGTAAAGATTTAATCCTGGCAAATAAATCCGGATGGTCTTCTCGGATATCTTTAATGATCTTTAAATATTTTAAATCACTCTCTTGTGCTTCGTCTTCACCAATAATAGTTTCTTTAGAACCTAAACGGTTAAATAATTCATGGGATTCTATTTCTTCATTTTCGGTAAGTAATCGAGCATCATTGCCTAATAAAGTGATAAAGGCATGTATTTTTGCTGCTGCTGCTTCTTTTAATTTAATGAGGTCATTAGATTGTTTACTAGGGAAAAAATTAAAAGTATAAATTTTACCAAATTTAGTATCTACTCTATTAATTCTACCTACTCTTTGCATCATACGAGTAGGATTCCAGGGTATATCGTAATTAATGACTACATTAGAATTGTGTAAATTTACTCCTTCTGATAAGACTTCAGTGGAGATTAATATTCTAAAATTATCCCGGATAGAATGAGCTTTGGGATCAAAATTATCAATTACTTGTTTTCGGATAACTTCGCTTGATCCTCCAGTAAATTTAAGTACTTTATATTTTTTTAAATTTTCACTTAAATAATCTGCAGTCTCTTTGGATTCGGTAAATACTATTAATTTATTTTTCATAAGTATAGGATGAGCAGAAAGAATATCTAAAAATTGGAGCAATTTCGGATCTCGATCTATAGTACTCCACATCTGCTGAATCTTAATCAAAGTCTTTAGATCTTTTTCTAAAAGTTCTTTATATCGGGAGCCAAAATCTTGGGATGAATATTTTACTGCCTTATCTTCTTCAATTAATTTTTGAATTGCTGCATCATCATCATTTTCCAGAAATTCAAATATTTTATTAATATATTTTTTACTAACGTATACATTTCCCCGATCAAATTCTTTTATAAACTCTTGATAAGAGTGAATAAAACGATTTATACTTTGCCGGAAAGCATAAAAACTGCTCTCTAATCTCTTAATTAATAGAATTTTCATAAATTTTCTCATATTATTTTGAGCCAATTTTTCCGGTTGAGTAATTTCTCCCCGATAATAAAGAAGTGGAGTATAACGGCTATAATTAAAATCGAGGGCGATCATTTCGATAGTCTTACTAAAAATTTTATCCTCTTGATCATTTAATTGATAAAATACTGCTTCCGGATTTTCAATTTCAGGAAATTTTAATTTTTGTTTTTCTAATTCTCGACTAAAATATTTAATTACTTCGGTCCTAGTTCGCCGCACCATCAGATATTTTAAAACTTTTTCCCTAATCTCTCGGGAATTTTCTTTTACAATTCTAATATACTCCGGATAATCTCTTTGGCGGTCTAATTTTTTTAATCTCTTTTCTAATTGAGAGAAAAATCTTTCTAAATTAGGTAAATTTGGGATATTGCTTTTTTTAGAGTTTTGAAATAATTTTATTTGGCTTAAGATATCTTTAGGATAATTATTATAAGGAGTAGCAGTTACTAAAATTACTCTTTTACCTCGACAAATACGAGCGAGCATTTCATAAGTAGCGTTTGTTTCGTTTCGAAAACGGTGCGCTTCATCAATAAAGATATTTTTATATTTATCAGTACCTCGTTTGAGCAATTGGTCTAATTTTCCTAATGATTCAAAATCTGCCTGTTCTTTAAAACCAGAAAAAATACTAGGCCAAGAACTAGGACTTTCTTTATCTAATAGTATAGGGGGAGCAATAATTAGGTGGCGACCATCTAATTGCTGAGCTAAGAGGGCAGAGATGTAGGTTTTGCCAAGACCTACTACATCAGAGATAAAAACACCACCATATTCTTGAAGGATTCTTTTGGCATTTAAAACTGCCTGTTCCTGATATTCAAGCTTCATAAAATCCTTTGGAACATATTTGTAAAAAATTTCTTTGGTTTGTTTAAGGTCTTCTTGAAAATATTCGTATAAAAATTTCAAGTAAAGTTCATAGGGAGTAATATTATTGTTTAACCAGGTTTTAGTCTGAATAGTTTCTTGATATTTATCTTTTAAATCAACAGCATCTTCCCATAACTGATTAAATTTAGCGAGGGCAAATTCGTAGTCAGTTCTATTTTTTAGTTCTACATTAAATTCAAAATTATCCAGGAGACCGGCTTTGGTAAAATTACTAGAACCGGTGATCACTCTGCCTATATCGCGATCACCTTCTGTAAAAGTCATAATATAAAGCTTGGCATGAATATGGGTAGAGGGATAGGCTTTTATTTCTAATTTTCCACTTTTTAGCC
>JBGPSO010000242.1:0-2684 GCA_041490145.1 Atribacterota bacterium | reverse complement strand
GTAACTTTTGCTGCATGTAAAAGAAAAATGTCTATATAATTTCTATCCAGAGATACCAGCGCATCTTTTATGCTTTGTTCCATTTCTTGGTATGTTTTGGCACTCGATTTAGTGGCAATAATTACTTCCTCATTATAGCCTTCCAAAGCTTTCTTAATATGGGGATAAGTTTTATAAACTTCAGCAGTATCAATGAAATTAATACCCTTTTCCAGGGCAGCACGAATAAGTTTTGCTCCCTTTTCCACAGAAATATTTGCTTGTAAAGGCCCTATAGGTAAGGCACCAAAACACAACTCAGTTACCATAATTCCTGTTTTTCCTAAAGAATATTTTTTCATATTTTTAAATCCTTTTTGTAAAAGTTAAATAAAGAAATGTCTTTAAATTTTAAATTGCTAAAGGTTTCGGAAGAATATCAACTATTTTTTATTCTCTTAATATTTCTACAACTTTTTTTAAAGTATCATCTGTGCCAACATTTCCTGGAAAAATAATGTAAGGTAAGCCAGGAAAACGACTTTCAGAACCTAATTCCCACACCGGAATTCCTGGCTGAATTTGCCCCATTACCATCGCTCTTTTTACATTAAGACCCTTTACTCCAATATCGCTGGAGGTAATTCCTCCCTTTGCTACAAGAAAACTTGGTCTTATTTTAAGAGCTTGAACTACTTTGGTCAACCCCTCGAATTGCCTCATCAAAAAATTACTTCAAATTGTATCGATGCCTCAGATAAAAAAGTACTCCAAATTATTTTAATTATAACCTAATCTTCTCTATATTTAAAGATAGAAAATTATCTTTAGATATAGAGGAGGTAAAAAGGAATGTTAACCATGGAGCAGAAAAAGGCCGTAACCAGAGAATTAAAAGATCGATATCAAAGATCATCTAAAAAAGAAAAGACTATTATCTTAAATGAATTTATTAGACTTACCAGATATAATCGCTCCTATGCCGTCAGGGTCTTAAGGATAAAAGAAGTATTAGGGTATATGCATATAGGAGGTAAAAGAATAAGATTGGTAAGAGATAAGAGGAAAATTAAAAGGGAGAAGAAAAAGATCTATGATCAAGATGTTCTGGTAGCCTTAAGGGAGTTCTGGAGAATCTGTGATTATATCTGTTCTAAGAGACTGGCTCCCTTCTTAAAAGAGATCATCCCGGTATTAGAAAAATGGGAGGGAATTAAACTGAATCCTGAGGTAAGAGAAAAGCTCTTGAAGATAAGTGCAGCTACCATCGATAGGCTTCTTACTGAGGTCAGAAAGAGATACAGAATAAAAGGCAGATCTACTACCAGACCAGGGAGCTTGTTAAAAAAGAGTATCCCTATTAGAACCATTGCCGATTGGGTGAAAAAGTACCTGGCTTTTTTGAGGTAGATCTAGTTTCCCATGATGGAGGGGCATTAAGAGGTAATTTTAACCAGAATCTTAATTTTACCGATATCTCTACCGGCTGGGATGAGATGATCGCGGTAAAAAACAAGGCTCAGGTATGGGTTTTTGCCGGAATAAAGGAGATAAAAAGAAAACTCCCCTTTGCTATTTTAGGGATAGACTCAGATAATGGCAGTGAATTTATCAATGCCCATCTACTACGTTATTGTGAAGAAAACTAAATTACCTTTACCCGGAGTAGACCATATAGGAAGAATGATTCCTGTTTTGTAGAACAGAAGAATTATTCTGCGATCAGAAGGGCGGTAGGATATGGTCGATATGATACTATAGAAGAACTTGCTCTTCTAAATGAACTGTATGGCTATCTTAGACTTTACGTTAACTCCTTTCAACCGGTAAGAAAACAATCAAAAAGGAAAGAATAGGGAGTAAAGTTATCAAAAGATATGATGAGGCTAAGACTCCTTACCAAAGAGTTCTGACCTCACCTGATATCAAACAGGAGGTAAAGGTAAAATTAAAAAATAAATATGCTATTCTAAATCCAGCAGAGCTGAAAAGAAAGATAACTAAATTACAAAATAAGCTCCTTAAATTAAATTCCCTAAAGCAAGAGGTAAGAAAAGATATAAATAAAAGTGCGAAACCTTCAAGTAGGTTCGAGTACATTTCTACTTGAGGCAGCGTATCAGCTTTCGAGTACATTTTTATGTAAGGCAACGGGGGGGTATAATTTGTAATTTGTATTTTGTAATTTTTTATTTAAAAAATTAAAATTGCTCTGTTTTTATGAATTTAAAATTTAAATTGCACCTCATAAGCCAGTCTAATAAATTTGGCGGAGGGGGTGGGATTTGAACCCACGGATACTTGCATATCGCCGGTTTTCAAGACCGGTGCATTCGGCCACTCTGCCACCCCTCCATAATTACCAGTATAGAATATCATCTCTTTAGTATATGGGTCAAATTGAATTTATCCCCCTCACCCTAACCCTCTCCCTCGAGGGGCGAGGGAATAATAATTATAACAATAACTGATTTTATTAGTTAATAGGTAAATGGGTTAATTATTTACTATCGAGTTATCTTTTCGACCCCACCCATATAAGGGCGAAGGACATCAGGGATAACTATACTTCCGTCTTTCTGCTGATAATTTTCCAATATAGCTACCAAAGTCCTTCCTACCGCTAAACCAGAACCATTTAAAGTATGGACCAAATTTACTTTCTCTTTTTCTTTAGAACGATATCTAATCATTGCCCTCCTGGC
>JBGPSO010000241.1:0-2716 GCA_041490145.1 Atribacterota bacterium | reverse complement strand
TCTATAGATCCAGTAGAAATATTTCTTTCTGGTAAGGATAAAGTAAAAAGGTTAGAATCGAGTGAATTCGAAATTAAAAGTGAAACATTACCTAAAGATGCTCATATTTATGTTTTACAATATGAATAGTATCTAGCTAAGAATTAGTTAGCTGGTTAGCTAGTTACCTGGTTAGATAGTTAAGAAAATTAAAAACGAAAAAACGCGAAACTATAAAACTAGTTTTCTATCCTAAATATGTTTTCTTAACCAGCCAACTAAGTAACTAACTAACTAACAAAGGAGATTTATGACCAAATATATTTTTATTACCGGCGGAGTAGTTTCATCTTTAGGTAAAGGTATTTCTGCCTCTTCTATTGGAAGGTTATTGAAAAGTAGAGGTTTAAATATTTCCATTCAAAAGATAGATCCTTATATAAATGTTGATGCTGGAACCATGAATCCTTATCAGCATGGTGAAGTATTTGTTACCGAAGATGGAGCAGAGACAGATTTAGATTTAGGTCATTACGAGAGATTTATTGATACAAATTTATCTAGTTATAATAATGTAACTACCGGGAAAATATATAATTCTGTGATTTCTAAAGAAAGAAGAGGAGATTTCTTAGGAGCTACAGTTCAAGTAATACCTCATATAACTGATGAGATTAAATTTACCATTAAAAATATTACCCAAAAAACTAAAAACCAAGTAGATATAGTAATTGTGGAGATTGGAGGAACAGTAGGTGATATTGAAAGCCTTCCTTTTTTAGAAGCTATAAGGCAATTTAGAAATGATATAGGCAAAGAAAATGTTTTATATGTGCATGTTACTTTTGTTCCTTATCTCGAAGCTGCTAAAGAGCTGAAGTCCAAACCCACGCAACATAGTGTAAAAGAGCTTAGAGAGATAGGTATTCAACCAGATATAGTAATCTGTCGTTCTCAATTAAAACTTTCTGAAGAAGTAAAAAATAAAATATCATTATTTTGTGATATTAAAAGAGAAGGGATAATTGAGGCAATAGACGTTAAATCTATATATGAAATACCTTTGGTATTTGAAGAACAAGGTTTGGGAGATTTAATTATAAAATTGTTAAATTTAAAATGTCAAGGTTCTGATTTGCAAGAGTGGAAAAATATGGTTGATAAGATATATCATCCTAAAAGAGAAGTTAGTATTGGAGTAGTGGGAAAATATATTAGTTTAAAAGATGCTTATATAAGTATTAATGAAGCACTTCTTCATGGTGGAATTGATAATGATTGTAAAGTAAAAATAAAAAAAATTGACTCGGATAAAGTAAAAAAGGATTCTCTAAATGATTTTTTTAAAGACATAAACGGAATCTTAATACCCGGAGGCTTTGGAAAGAGAGGAATTGAAGGTAAGATTGAAACGGTAAAATATGCCCGAGAAAATAAAATACCCTTTTTAGGGATTTGTTTAGGGATGCATTGTGCAGTTATAGAAATTGCTCGTAATGTAATTAAATTAGAAAAAGCCAATAGCACAGAATTTGATTCTGACACTCCGTTCCCCGTTATTGATCTTTTACCAGAACAAAAAAAGGTCATAGTGAAAGGTGGCACTATGCGGTTAGGAGCATATCCTTGCATATTAGAAAGAAATACTCTCGCTTTTAAAGCATACCAGCAAGAGATAGTTTATGAAAGGCATCGTCATAGGTATGAATTTAATAATTTATATAAAGAAAAATTTTTAGAATATGGAATGAAATTCAGCGGCATAAATCAGGATTTAAATTTAGTAGAAATCATCGAGCTTCCGAATCATCCTTGGTTTATCGGAGTTCAATTCCATCCAGAATTTAAATCAAGACCTAATCGAGCCCACCCTTTATTTAAGGAATTTATAAAGGCAGCGATAGCAAAATCAGTATATAGTATATAGTATTTAGTATATAGTATAGAGTATACAGTAAAGAAAGAAAAAGTCAGGGAAAGTAGGGGTATATTGTATAAAGTGTAAAACTAAAAGCGCAAAATGTAAAACTATAACTCAAAGCTAAAAACTAAGAAAAAGTTTTGAATTTTGAATTATGGTTTTGCGTTTTTCGCTTTAAGCTTTTAGCTTAAAAGTTTAGCTATATGGCTAACTAATGCCTATCGACTAATAGACAGGCAAGATGTCTGTCCTGCTTACTACTAATTTAATTGGCCAATTGGTGGATTGGTTAATTGGTTAATTAAAATAATCGATAAATTATTTTCAAAGGTAGGTGAAAGAAAAATGTTTAACGCTTTGGTTTTAGCTGGATCAAAGGAAAAGGGTTCCTTAGAAATTGCTGAGAATGTAGATAATAAAACTTTAATTATGATAAACAATAAGCCGGTTATCGAATATATTATTGATGTGCTAAATGCTACAGAAAGTATTGATCAGATTGTAGTAGTAGGTCCCAAAAAAGAACTTTATCCATATCTTGGTGAAAAAGTCAAGGAAATATTAGATTCTGGAAATTCTATACTTGAAAATATGGAATCGGGATTAAAATATTTTAATTCCAAGGATAATTTATTAATCTTAACCTCTGATATTCCATTAATCACCCCTATGACAATTGAAGAATTTATTAAAAAATGCATTGAAAGAAAAGGTGATATTGGTTATCCTATAATTACTAAGGAAAATATTATAAAAAAGTATCCTGAAACCAAGAGAACTTATGTAAAAATGAAAGAAGGAGTAATTTGCGGAGGA
>JBGPSO010000240.1:0-2732 GCA_041490145.1 Atribacterota bacterium | reverse complement strand
CTGGGCATTTTAACCACTATCGCTACTATCGGCCTTATTACTGGACTTTTAGGGCGTATGCTGGGTGATATCGGCTCTTATGGAAATTATATAGTGGCAATAATTTTTTTCGTTATGGGCTTTCATCTTTTAGAAATCATTCCCTTGCCTTTTCTGGGAAGATCTAATCAACCAGCTTTCCGGAAAAAAGGACTCTTGGCTGCTTTTGGATTAGGCCTTATTTTTGGTATCGCCCTTGGTCCCTGTACCTTTGCTTATATGGCACCAATGTTGGGTATTGTGTTTACAATGTCAGTAACCCAATTTTTCTATGGAGCTGCACTTCTTTTTATTTATGGTATTGGTCACTGTTCGGTAATAGTTTTTGCGGGAACTTTTGCCGGGATGGTCCAAAATTATCTAAATTGGAATGAAAGATCCAAAGGTGTAGTATTGGTTAAAAAAATATGTGGTATTTTAGTAATTTTAGGTGGAATATATTTAATTTGGAATATCTGATAAGGAGATCAATGTATGCCATATCTATCTGTTTTTTAGGCGTTCTTTTTAAAAATTTTGTTGGAATCGAGGCTACCGATTTAGTTAAAATTCCTCTGGGAGCAAACTGGCAAGTTAGTCCAATTGATATTAAGTAAGAAATTTTAAAATAATATATTATATAAAATTAGCATTTTTATTTGAATTTAATATGGTAATATGATAATAGATAACATATTCATTTAAAAAGAGATGAATAAATATGAAAAAATATGTTAAAATATTTAGTGCCTTATCTGATGAATATAGATTACGTATTTATTTACTTCTGTTACAGGGCGAATTATGTGTTTGTGAATTGGTAAATACTCTAGATATGGAACAATCAAGAATTTCTCACAGTTTAAGGATTTTAAAGGAAGCTGAGCTAGTCAACAATCAAAGAAGGGGTAAATGGATGATATATTCTATAAATCAAGATTTGAAGAATAATAAAATTATTCAAGGATTGAAAAAAGAATTAAAATTATCCTCACAGGACCTAAGCAATTTAGAAAAATGCAAAAAAAATATTAAAAAATATTAAAATGTAATAGAAACTACATGAAAATTGGAAAAACTAATATACAAGGAAACAAGCCTGTATTTGAATGGAATGAAAAAAATTCAAATATGAACTGCAATAAATTTAAAAAATAATAAACAAAAGGTAGGGAAATAAAATGATAGAAAAACCAAGATTTTTAATGTGTATTTGTACAGGTCAATGCCCAGGATTTGCAAGTTTAAATCTTTGGGAGTTGATAAATTATGTAAGAGGTGAATTAGATGTAGAATATGCTATAGTTCATCCCCAGCTTTGCGTTGACGACGGTGACAGGTTTATTCATGATTACATAAAGCCTGGTATAAAATATGTAATTGGTGCCTGTGACCCTAAGATGCAAAGAAAGATGTTTAAAGATGCTTTTGCGGAAGCCGGTGGAAATTACGATGACCAGGTTGTCCCCTTAGACTTACGAAATATGTCCACCAAAGATGCGATGAATAAAGTTAAAGAGACTGTGGAAGGTTTAAAAGTAAAGAGCGGTTCAAAGGAGGTAAGTTAATGCAACGGGATAGATCTACCTATACAGGATTGCCTCGGACCGAGATAGATTGGTTTCCAATAATTGACCAGGAAAAATGTAAGCCAGAGGAATGCAACTATCGCTGTATCAAGTCCTGTCCTTTTGGAGTGTTTTCCCATAATGGTAACGGAGTAGTGGAGGTCTCTAAACCTTATGAATGCAATGTGGGCGATGAATCCTGCAAGTTTCAGTGCCCGCTGGATGCCATAAGTTTTCCTACAAGGGAAGAATTAAAAGAGATGTTGCGTAAGGTGCGTGCAAAATATGAAAAGAAGGAGGCTTAACAATGGGGATATTTGGCAATCTACCGAGGGAAAAGATTCCCTGGTTTCCTACTATTGATTTTGACAAATGCGTGGGCTGTAAGGAGTGTTTTAACTTTTGCCGGAATGGTGTCTATGAATGGGACGAGGAAAATAATAAACCCAAAGTCGTCCGGCCTTATAACTGTGTGGTCGGTTGCTCTGCCTGTGCCAATCTTTGTGCTGAAGAAGCAATTACATTCCCCACAAGGAAAGAATTAACTGATATATTTAATAAAGCCAAAGAAGAGTAGGAGGAAATTTCTATAAAAGGAATGGAAATAAAGGTAGCAGCTTATCCGACACCTTTTGATATCGGTTTTCCCCAAATGCCAGATTATACCTTAACACCCAGGGCAGTAGAATATCGCCGTAAGTATTTGACCGATAAATAATAATAGAAAAGAGACAAAATGAAGGTGACAATTGTGTTAAATGGCGGTTTGAAGTCGTGCTGCTCCAGCTATCCAGAGGTAGTGAAAAGTTGGCTCAAGGAGACAGACGAGCTGGAAGTAATAGATAAACAAGAGGGAAATTGGAGCCCAGATGAATTAGCCTCCCTCGCCGAGAAATATTTCGGTAACGCTATCTACCCTTTGCTTTACATCGGAGATACTCTGGCGGCCACCGGCGACCTTCCAGACAGAAATACTCTGGTGGGAATGACTACCAACCAAGTAAAGTTCGGTGTCGCTGAGAAGGATATCCTGGAAGCAGCCAAGAGGCGCGGAATCCTGAAAGAGAAATAAATAGGAGGCAAAGAATGGATAAAATTAGAACATTTAGTTTTATCGGCAGTGGTCGGTTGACCTACGATTATTGG
>JBGPSO010000239.1:0-2742 GCA_041490145.1 Atribacterota bacterium | reverse complement strand
CAATTCCCAAGGAATAGTTTTGTATCGCGTGAAGAAAAGAAATAATAAGAAAAAATAAGGAGTAGACGTTATGTCTACCCCTTATTTTTGTTTTGATTTCAACGATGGGTTTGATTTTCAATACTTTTACATTTGTACATTTATTCTTTTTGCTTTCGTAATGCAAGATACGAATTTTATTTTTTATTCACTATATGCAAAACGCCATCCAGCATATGTTACCCGCTTCTTATTTTATCACTGTATACTCGATACTATATACTTTAATACTGTTTTCATCCACATATCCTATCTATTTCTTTTTTATATTTATTATGTATCTCAAATCTCTTCATCTTCAGAGTTTCAGTTAGATCACCATCTTCAATAGTAAATTCTTTAGGAAGTAGAGCAATCCCCATAACTGTTTCATAGGGTTTAAATCCATGCTCTTTAGAGATTAATCTTTTTTGTTCTCTTTGATACAAAGATATTGTTTGGGGGTTATTAATTAATTCATTAGTATCTTTATATTTAATATCTTCTTTATCAGCATATAATTTTAAAGATTCAAAATCAGGAACAATTAGTGCTCCCAGACGAGGTTTGTCTTGACCAACTACAATAACCATATCTATATAATCACTTTCTTTTAGTTTGTCTTCGAGGGGTAAGGGCTCAACATTTTCTCCTCCTCTTAAGACTATAGTATCCTTTATTCTTCCCACAAGCTTAAGATATTTTCCGTTATAGGTCTTCTTACCTAAATCTCCGGTATTAAGCCAACCTTTTTTAATTACTTCATCAGTTTTTTCTTTATTTTTATAATAACCCTTCATTATCATAGGTCCTTTAGTTAACACAATACCTATTTCGCCATTAGGTAATTCCTTATCATAATTATCCTTATTTACAATCTTTATTTTTACTTCCGGGAGGGGAGGTCCTACCGTAAACAAAATATTATATTTTTCTACTCTGCCAGCGAGGATTGGAGATGTTTCAGTCAATCCATATCCTTCACAAACCATAATTCCAACTATGTTAAAAAATATATCAGTAGTTTTGGGAAGTGCTCCCCCGCCACTAATAGCAAACCTTAATTCTCCTCCAGTTATTTCTCTAATCTTCCTAAAGACTAGCTTATTGGCTAGCTTATATTTCCAACCCAAGCTTTTCATTGTTCTTTTAGCCTGACTTAATTCTTCTGCGGTATATTCGTTTCGATCAAATAAAGGTAGAGTATCGTTTATAATTCCTTCAGCTTCTTTATATTTTTGCCCTATTTCGACCGCCCAATTAAATATAAATCTCTGAATAGTACTTCCTTTTTTAATATTATCCATAATCCCTTTATGTAGACTTTCCCATATTCGGGGGACACTACACATAACAGTAGGTTTTTCTGCTTTAAGATCTGGTAGAAGGGCCTGTTTAAAAGGTTTACTGTAAGCGGTTGAGGCCCCTACAGTTAGGGCACAATACTCTACAGTTCGTTCATAGATATGCCAGGAGGGTAAAACAGATAAGAATCTATCTTCTTTATGTATTTCCACAAATGGTGGAGCAGTTCTTAAATTATGCATAAAATTAGAGTTGGTAAGTGTAACTCCTTTGGGGTCAGCGGTAGTCCCAGAGGTATAGATTATGGTTACCAGATCATCTGCTTGGGTACTGTCAGCTATCTCCGTAAAGGAAGTATCTCCCTGATTTAATAAATCTTCACCGATTTTATTTATTTTTTCAAAGGAATAAATTTGATGAGAATGTGTTTCATTATATTGTTTGTCTAGCACTACTGTCCTATTTAAAAGACTATTTTTAACGGAGTCAGCTGTATCTTTAGAGTGAGTCTCTTTTAAGAGATTTTCTATATTTTCTTCTAAGTACTTTTCTAAGAATTTTTTGGCTTCAGTTGATAAGAAGATATGCTTATTTTTATTATTCACTAAAGAATGTATAATGGTATAGAATTTTTTGCTTATTTTTTTGTTTTCTTCGAATCTTGTCGGTATAGTCCATTCCGGAGCATTTTCTTTCTCAGAAAACATATTGATTTTATCTATTAGGATAATATTTTTTATCTGAGGGAGGTCTTTAATTACACTATAAAAATTAGAAAACTGTTTCTCTCCTTCTAGTATGGTAGCCTTAGAATCTGAATGATTCAGTTTAAAGTAAATGTCGTGAGATGAGCTATCACCACTGCAAGGGACATCAACTGCTCGTAGGCCAATAATTGCCAGATCAGAAATTATCCATTCAAAGCGGTTATCACTGATCAGGCCTAAATGGTCATATTTTTCTAGGCCAATATGTAACAATCCGGTGCCGAATATTTCAACTTTTTGGTAGAATTCTTTATAAGATATTGGTTTGAATTTTCCTTCTTTTTTTACTTTAAAAGCATTTCTATCCCCGTATAGATTGACACTGTTTCTTAACATTTCATTTATTGTTTGTAACTGCATCATTGTTCCCTCCAATTTTTTTGACTTTATTATAAAATTCTTGATAAGAAATCGATATAAATTTCCTCTCTATTTTTAACCTTAAAAGCGGTTCTATCGCCGTAAAGGTTAACATCATTCCTTAATATTTCATTTAATGTTTGTGATAACATAATTATGTTTCTCTATTTTTTATTAAAATAAATATTAGTTAATATTAATAGTAGTTATTAGTACCAAGTATATAGATAAATTTAAGAAAAGTCAAATTATTAAATTATAGTATCGAGTATATAGTATCGAGTATATAGTT
>JBGPSO010000238.1:0-2787 GCA_041490145.1 Atribacterota bacterium | reverse complement strand
GTAAAGCTAATTCAATTTGTCCCGGATCTACTTTTAATAAAGGAAATTGAGGAGAAATATTGGTGTTAATTTGAAGTTTTTTTTGCACAATATTTTCTTTAAATTCTGTTATGACTTTATCGAGTAATTCTTTTAAATTGGTTGATTGTAAATTTAATACTATTTCTTGAGACTCTATTTTAGAGAGTTTTAAGAGATCTTCAACTAAGTTATTTAATCTATTGCTTTGTTTTTCAATAATTTTTAAAAAGTGCTGAGCCTTTTCCGGGTCATTTATTGCCCCGTCTTTTAAGGTTTCTATAAATCCCTGGATAGAGGTGAGAGGAGTACGCAGCTCGTGAGAAACATTAGCTACAAATTCTTCCCGCATTTTCTCTAATCTTTTAATTTGAGTAATATCATTTAATACCACTACTGCTCCCCAAATATTCTCTTTTTCCCCCAAAGGCGTAGAGGAAGCATAGAATATTTTTTCTTGCGGGAATAAAATAGTTATTTCTTGAGTTGAAGTCCGGCCTTTCTGAATAGTTTCTTTTAAAAGCTCGTTTAATTGGTTATTTCTAATGATCTCCCAGTGGAATCTCCCTAAAGCTTTATCTCGGGAGCAATTAATTATTTTTTCAAAAGCATAATTACAAAGCATAAACTTACCTTTTTTATCAATAGCCGCTATCCCTTCAATAACACTGGAGAGTATTATTTCCATTTTATTCTTATCTTCACTAATGATCTTTATTTTATTTTCTAAATCTTCTGACATTTGATTTAGAGCAAGTGATAATTGCCCTATTTCATCTTGGCTGCGAATCTCCAGTTTTTTACTAAAATCACCCTTAGATATTCTTTTAGAAATTTCGGTCATCTCTTTTATTGGTCTGGTAATGTTCAGGGAAATTATTAAGCTAATTAAAGAGGCAATAAGTAAACTAATTATCGTACTAGAAAGAATAATTCCGCGTAAATAAGCAATATTCTTATTAACTTCTACTAAAGGTAAAGCGAGACGAACTATACTTATAATTTGATTATCCTCAACTATGGGAATAGCGATATAAAGCATATTTATCTCTAAAGTAAAGCTATAGCGGATAGTCTTCCCGGTTTTACCCAGCAGGGCTTCTTTAATCTCGGGTCTATCAGAGTGGTTTTCCATTAAAGCAGGATTTTCTTCTGAATCACTCAATACTCTTCCTTTTGTATCGATAATGGTTATTCTTGTTTTGATCTCTTTACCTAAAGCCTCTGTTTTAGATTTTATCTGGAATAAATTATTTTCGGTTATATCTTGGTATAAGAAATCTTTGATTAAATTAGCGGTAGATTCAAGATCAGAAGCTAAGTGATCGATATAATAATTGCGTAAATGGAAGGTAGCCAGCAATTCTATAGATATTGCAAAGGTAATAATTATAATTATATAAGTCAAAAACAACTTCCAACTAATTTTTTTGATCATATTTCCTCTTTAAATCGGTATCCCACTCCTCTAATAGTAATTATATATTCACTCGCTGTAAGTAGCTTCTGGCGAAGTCTTCTAATATGAACATCAACTGCTCTATCTACAATAAAACTATTTTCTGACCAAACTTGATCAAGTAATTGCTTTCTGGTAAAGACTTTTCCGGGATGGGAAGCTAAAAATTTTAATAAATTAAATTCTGTAGAGGTTAAATCTAAAGGTGTGTTTTTTAGGGTGACTTGGTGTTTAATCGAATCAATGATTAAATCATTGAAGTTAATGATGTCTTTTTCTTTAAAAATAAGTGAGCCGTCATTCTCAACTCTGCGCAGTATAGCTTTTACTCGAGCCAATAATTCTCTTGTGTTAAAAGGTTTAGTAATATAATCATCAGCTCCTAATTCTAAGCCCAAGATGATATCGATATCTTCTCCTTTAGCAGTAAGCATAATAATAGGTATCTTAGAAGTTGCAGAATCTTTCTTTAAGATTTTGCAGACTTCTATACCGTTTATTTCAGGGAGTATTAAATCGAGCAGAATTAAATCTGGAATTTCAGATTTAATATATACTAAGCACTGTTCCCCACTGAAAGCATGGTTTACTACATATCCTTCTTTTTCTAAATTATATTGGATAAGTTCGATGATATCTTTTTCATCATCAACTATCAATATTTTTTCTTTTTTCATAAGAATTTCCTTATAAAAAAGATTTTAAATTATTTTAATTATAACATAAATATACCTTATTTTTAAAAAAGAAGAGATTTTGCCTTGATTAAACATTGCTATTTTCGTCGGTAATTAATAGAAAGGAAGAGAAGTATAATGCATTAAACAGAAAAATTTTTAACTTTATAATATTTGAAAGGAAAGAAGATAAGGAAAATTTGATTAAAAGTAAATAGGTAAGTAGATAGGGCAAAGCAAAAGATATTTTTATTGAATATTAAATATAATTATGATAAACTAATTGTTTAGCTTAAAGAGGTTATTAAAAAAAGGAAATTAAAATAATGGAAGCTTTAAATTTAAGAAATATAGCCATCATTTCCCATGTAGACCATGGTAAAACTACTTTGGTGGATGCTATGCTCAGACAAAGTGGGACTTTCCGAGTCAATCAGGAGGTAAAAGAAAGGATAATGGATTCTAATGATTTAGAAAGAGAAAGGGGAATTACTATCTTTTCTAAAAATGCCTCGGTCCATTGGGAGGGGACCAAGATTAATATCGTAGACACCCCCGGTCATGCCGACTTTGGGGGAGAGGTGGAACGAATACTAAGAATGGTTAACGGTGTTCTTTTAATTGTAGATGCTT
>JBGPSO010000237.1:0-2809 GCA_041490145.1 Atribacterota bacterium | reverse complement strand
TCAACCAGATACTTTGCATCGCTTGGTCCAGACTCTAACCATTGATTAGACGGAACCCTAGATACACTTCTGTATTTATATATTTAATTTTAAAAAATATTAACATATACAAATTGTTTTGTCAAATACTATCTTGAAAATACTTTTTATCCTGATAACTGATGGATAAATATGCCACAATATAGTTTAGGTTCAAACCAGGTTGATTTCGGAGGCATTATCTTACCGGCATCAGCTACTGCCATTAATTCTTCTATAGAAGTAGGAAATAAAGCAAAGGAAACTTTCATCCCCTTACCTACTCTTCTTTCTAGCTCTTTTAAACCTCTAATTCCACTTACAAACTCAATTCTCTGATCTGTTCGAGGATCTTTTACCCCTAAAATCGGAGCCAGGAGATTATTTTGCAATATTGATACATCGAGTTTTTCTAAGCTATCATTTTCACTAAAAGTCATTGGCCGGGCAGTTAGTTTATACCAAAAATTATTTAGATACATTCCAAAAATATGTCTGGTTATAGGGATATATGGTCCTTCTCCTATATGTTCTTCAATCTTAAAATTACAGGATATTTTTTCTATAAATTCCTCTTCAGAATTTCCAAATAAATCTTTTACCACTCGATTATAATCCATGATATAAAGTTCATTATGAGGAAAAAGAACCGATAAAAAGTAATTAAAATCTTCTTTTCCGCTATAATCTTTTAATTGTTCTCTTTTTCTTAGACCTACTTTTACTCCGGCTGCCGCCCTATGATGTCCATCAGCAATATAAAAACCATCAATCTTGGCAAAGATATTGATTAATTGTTGAATTACTTTTTCATCATCAATTACCCAACAAAGATGAGTTATTTTATGCTCAGAAGTAAAATTATAGATCGGTTTTTTCGCTTCTATCCATTGATTAACAATTTGATTTACTTCGTCCTTGGCCTTATAAGTAAGAAAGACCGGACCTGTATTAGCATCAGTATATTCAATATGTTTTACCCGATCTTCTTCTTTATCTGCTAGGGTATTTTCATGTTTTTTAATTATATCATTAAGGTAATCATCGATAGAAGTACAAACTACCAGCCCAGTTTGAGTTCTCCCTTCCATGATTTGCCTATAGAGGTAAAAAATCTCTTTTTCTTCTTTTAAATATACCTTTTCTTCAATCAATTTAATTAAATTATCCCTAGCTTTTTCATATACTTTCTCATCATAATGATTTACAGTAGAGTCAAGATCTATTTCAGCTTTACTCACATGAAGAAATGAATAAGGATTATTCTTGGCCATCTGGTAAGCTTCTTCCCGATTAATTACATCATAAGGTGGCGAAGCTACTTGTTTTACTAATTCAGGTTGAGGTCTTAAGGCTCTAAATGGTTTGATTATTGCCATTTTTCATCCCCTACTTTCTCTATTTTAAAAATTTTCTTTAATAATGGAAATAATCTCTTGTCCAATCCTTTTTTGAGCTTCTATAGTAGAGGCTCCGATATGTGGAGTTACTGAAACTTTTTTATGATTTATTAATTTCAAATTTTTACTTGGTTCATCACTAAAGACATCTAATCCTGCCCCAGAAACTTTCCCGGAATTTAAAGCATTAAGTAAAGCATCTTCATCTATCACATTACCCCGAGCACAATTGATAATATAAACACCATCCTTCATTTTGGCAAATTCATTCTCCCCAATTAGAGGAGATCCGTCCGTATTTCCTGGGATATGTAAAGAAATTAAGTCAGAATCTGCCAGAAGTCGATCCAACGAAACAAAAGTATAATTAGAACATACTTTATTGGGACCCAATACATCAGTATAAATAATCTTCATTCCTAAAGCATAGGCTTTTTTAGCTAATTCTTGACCAATTCTACCAAATCCAATAACTCCTAAAGCCTTACCAGAAAGTTCTATACCTTCGTAATATTTCTTTTCCCACTTTCCTTCTCTCATGGTAATATTGGCAATTCCAATAAAACGAGCTAAAGTAAACATATGTCCTAAAGCTAATTCTGCCACCGCTAAACTACTAGATTTTGGGGTATTTCTTACTTTTATACCTTTTGATTCAGCATAAGAAACATCTATATTATCCATCCCTACCCCACCTCTAATAATCATTTTTAAATTTTTGGTTTCCAAAGCTGAATCAATAATCTCTTTTTTTACTTTGGTAGTAGAACGCACTATTAGTATATCAAATTTTTTCACCTTTTCTTTTAACTCATCTGGTTCAAAAAATTGCTCTATTACTTCATGTCCCATATCCCTTAAATTATGCATAGTTTCCTTATCTATTCCGTCAGTTACTAATATTTTTAACGTCTTTATCACCACCTATAACCCTAAAATCTCATCAATATTAGAAAGAAGCTCTTTAATATCGCTGAGAGTAAGTTCACCCATATGGGCTATCCTGAAGGTCTTCTCTTTCAGCTTTCCATATCCATTAGAAATCATAAAACCTCTTTCGCCTAAGGCTTTATTCAGGTCACCTACGTTAATCTCTCTGATATTCTTTACACAGGTTACGGTATTGGAGGCAAATTCTTCCTGAGCGAAGAGAGCAAATTTATCTTTAGCCCAAGCTCTTACATAATCAGCCATCTCTGTATGTCGTGCAAAACGGTTTTCTAATCCTTCTTCAAATATATTATCTAATTGATAATCCAGGGCAAACATATGAGATAGAGAAGGGGTAGAGGGATATTGATAATCTGCCTTTTGAATATAATCATATAGCTTTAAGAGGTCGAAGTAAGTTCCTCTAAATTTAACCTTTCTTGCTGCTTCTAAGGCCTTTT
>JBGPSO010000236.1:0-2811 GCA_041490145.1 Atribacterota bacterium | reverse complement strand
GTATAAAGAAAATAAAAACAATAGCAATAAATGGCAAACATCCGGAAATTTTTTAATTAAAGCAATAATTGAATATATTGAAAGATTTGATATTATTTGTTTTATTCCGCATAATATTCTACACTATTTACCTTTCCATGCCTTAATTCATAGAGGAGAACCAATCATATCTTTTAAACCCATTTTTTACTCACCTACTTTTTCGGTATTATTGTTCTGTAATAAAAGGAGAAAAATTAAAATAAACAGTTATAGTTTTTTTGGAATTGAATTTGTAGAAGAAGCAAAAGAATTGGCTAAAATCTATAATTCCCAACCGATTTTAAATGAAGAAGCTACTATTGAAAATGTTATTAAACTATCAAAAATTAGTAATATACTACATTTTGCTTGTCATGGCTATTTCAACCCTAAGAATCCATTATATTCAGGAATAAAATTATATAATGAATTATTGACTGCCAAATTTGTGTCAAATAACTTTTCTATAAATACTGAATTAGTTACATTGAGCGCATGTGAAACAGGTATTAATAAAATATATAGAGGTGATGAATTAGTTGGACTAACAAGAGCGTTTCTTTATGCAGGAGCTTCCTCTGTAATAGTTAGCTTATGGAAAGTATACGATCAATCAACAAAAGAGTTAATGAGTATTTTTTATAAAAACTTGAAAAAAGGTAAGAGTAAAGTTGAATCTTTACAAATTGCGCAAACAGAAATAATCAAAAAAGGATCTGATTTTTATCACTATGCCCCTTTTATTTTAATTGGACACTGGCAATAATAAATTAATCCTGATACAGGTGGTACAAGAGACGGCCATGCTAACTCATAATTCGACAATTTTTTCTAACTTTTCGTAAAGAGTCTGATAAGTTCAGGTTCCCAACGTCTTCTTAAATGATTATAATATTGCAGGAGATAGTTCTTTATTGCACTTTTATCATATTTTGAGAAATTATAGTATGTCAAATGTGAGAATCTTTATACTAAAATTTTACACTATCAATCTGTCTCCCCAATCATTTATTCTGCATAGTTTAAAAATTGTATCGCATGTCCTCATCCATCAAACAATTCAAGTTGTAAACCCCAATGAAGAAATAGTATAATTAAAAATAATTCGTTTAACCGCACTAAAGAAATAATCAGAAAAAGAAAAAAGTAAAAATAAATTAAAACTTAAATGGACAAAGAGCGATGAGTGGAGATATCCGAATGGATAATAAGAAAATAAATCGAGGGCAAATAAGAGCAATTCGAGGAAGTGTGGTTGATGCATTTTTCCCGCAGTTCCTTCCCAAGATAAATTACCAATTGAAATCCGGCGAAGCGATTATCGAGGTAACCCTTCGTCTTGATGCTACTACGGTTAGAGGAATAGCCTTAACTCCTACCCAGGGATTAAAAAGAGGAGATGAAATCATTGACATGGGACATCCCTTGCAAGTGCCCGTGGGGCGTGGATTATTGGGGCGAATGTTTAATGTTTTTGGAGAACCGATTGATGGGGGAGATGTTTTATCAGCTGAAAAATCAGTACCGATATACCAAAAATCTCTTTCTCTTGCCGAACGGACTACTACGACAGATATTTATGAGACCGGGATAAAGGTGATTGACGTTTTGGCTCCTTTGGAAAAAGGCGGTCTTGATTTTTGCCCAGATGAACGAACAACCCGGTGCCCGGTTTAGAGTAGGACATGCTGCTTTAACCATAGCAGAATATTTTCGTAATCCAGGCAGTTTATACACCTGTTGATGATTTTACTGACCCGGCTAAAGCAGTTCATACTTTTAGTCTTCTTTCTGCTTCAGTGGTATTTTCCCGACAACGTGCCAGCCAGGGGTTGTATCCGGCGGTAGACCCCTTAAAGTCTACCTCTAATGTGCTGACACCGTTAACTGTTGGTCAAAGGCATTACCAGATAGCCCGGGAGGTTAAACAGAACTTATACGAGTTAGTTTACCTGATAATTTTATTCTGGTGGTACAATTAATTGACAAGGATATTAAGGGAGGGTAATATTATAAAAATAGCGTAGAGCGGATAACTAATTTAATTGGTAAATTGAATTATAAGAGGAGGGAAATTGTGGAAAAAGAAAGATTTTTAAATTTTGAAGGCTTAACCTTCGACGATATTTTGCTGGTTCCTAAAAAATCTGCTATTATTCCCAGAGAAGTAGATGTTTCTACTAAATTTAGTAGAAACATTGAAATAAACATTCCTTTAGTCAGCGCTGCTATGGATACAGTTACTGAATCAAGATTAGCTATTGCTATTGCCCGGGAAGGTGGTATTGGTATTATCCATAAAAATATGTCCATAGAAGAACAGGCTGAGGAAATTGATAAAGTGAAGAGATCAGAGAGTGGAATAATTGTGGAACCTATTTCTCTTACGCCAGAGAAAAAGGTAGGAGAAGCAATCGAAATTATGGCTAAATATCATATTTCTGGGATTCCGATTATAGATAATGAGAAAAAATTAGTCGGAATATTAACCAACCGAGATATCAGATTTTTGGAAGATAAAAATTTAAGAATAAGTAGTATAATGACTAAAGAAAATTTAATTACTGCTCCTGTTGGTACTACTCTGGAGGAAGCTAAAAGGATATTACATAAAAATAGAATTGAAAAATTACCCATAGTAAATGAAGCTTTTATTTTAAAAGGGCTTATTACTGTAAAAGATATTGAGAAAGTTGAAAAATACCCTAATTCTTGCAAAGATATTGAAGGGAGACTTAGGGTGGGTGCAGCAGTAGGCATATCTCGAGATGCGTTGGAGAGGGTTAAAGC
>JBGPSO010000235.1:0-2826 GCA_041490145.1 Atribacterota bacterium | reverse complement strand
TAAAGCCTTTTCCAAATTTTCAGTCTCTTCAATATCTGCTCCTCGAGCCTTAAGGTCAGCAGTTATTTCTGATGGCATTCGTAGAGATTTGGGGGACACAAAAAACATTTTATTGCCATAGAGAGTCATAAAATAACTTAATGAATGTACGGTCCGCCCATATTTTAAATCTCCCACAAAAGTAACTGTCTGTCCCCCTAAAGCCCCTTTTTCCTTACGAATGGTATATATATCTAAAAGAGCTTGCGTGGGATGTTGTCCGCTTCCGTCGCCGGCATTAATAAAAGGATGTTTCGCATTATCAGCTGCAATCTGGGCAGAGCCATTCATGGGATGACGCATAACAATAACATCTGCATAACCATCTACTGTCCTGATAGTATCAGCCAAAGATTCTCCTTTGGCTACAGAAGAGCTCTTAGCGTCAGCTACTGAAATTACTCGAGCACCCAACCTATTGGCAGCAGTTTCAAAAGAAAGACGGGTTCTGGTACTTGGTTCAAAAAATAAAGTTGCTACTATTTTACCTTCCATATTTCTGATAATATTTCCATCTTTGACTTGTTTTTCAAAATTTGCAGCGGTATTCATAATCAAACTTAATTCTTGAGGCGAAAACTGAGCAGTATTTAATATGTCTTTCCCTTTTAACATTTAGACTAACTCTCCTTTTAATTTATTTTTACAATTTATAATCTAATCTTTTTCTATAATTGTTCCGCTTTGTCCCTTTAAAGCCTCTAAAGCCTTATCCAAAGAGGTAATGATAGCTTTCTTCCCTCCATTTTCTAAAAACCTCAAACAAGCTTTCACCTTTGGCCCCATACTTCCTGCCAGAAAATGCCCTTCATTAAAATATTGTTTAGCTTCTTGGAAAGTTATTTTACCTAAACTTTTCTCATTAGCTTTACCATAATTAATTTTAGCCTCTTCTACATCGGTAAGAATTAAAAAAATATCGGCACCTACTATTTCGGCTAATCTTTCTCCAGCAAGATCTTTATCTATTACTGCCTCAATCCCTTGGTAATTTCCTTCTTCATCTTCTAACACTGGTATTCCTCCGCCACCGGAAGCAATAACAACTACCCCTGCATTAACTAGCTTCTTAATAACGTTAGCTTCTATATTAGCTATAGGATCTGGTGAAGGAACGGTTCTCCTCCAACAGCGCTCTCCGTTTGGCTTAACCTGCTTAATTATATATTGAGGGTTATTCTCCTTCATTTCTTTAGCTTCTTCTGCGGTTAGAAAATTACCTACTGGCTTGGAAGCTTTCTCACCAAAAAATTCTGGGTCATTTTTATCTACTAAAACCTGATTTATTATCGCACAAACCGGTACATCAAGATCCATTTTTTTAAGATGATTTATTAAGGTTTGTTGCAACATATAGCCAATTTGCCCTTGAGTCATTGCCCCTACCACGTCCATGGGATGAGCCGGGACAATATCTTGAGCTAACTTTTGTTGTACCATTAAATTACCAACTTGCGGACCATTTCCATGGGTTATGATTAGCCGATCTTCCTGGTCAAGGTTTTTGATAATTTCTGAGATATGTTTTGTGGTTTTCCAGCAATTCTTGAATTGTTCCTCTGAAGATCCTTTTTCATTGGATTGTTTTATCGCATTTCCACCTAAGGCTATTAAAATTACTTTTGCCATCTTTTGCTTTCTTCCTCCTATAAATTATTATATGTTTTAAATTAAATAAAGTTCCCTTTAATTATATCAATTTAATTATACCAATTCATTTTTCAATAAATTTATTATAGCCTAACCTTTTAGATACCTCTTTAGCTAAATTAGTAACCACTTCAATAAGTCTCTCTATATTATTCGAAGACATTCTTTTAGCTAATCCGGTTATGGTAATACTGGCTATGGTTTTTCCCTTAATATTTTTTATAGGAGCAGCAATTGCTTTTATTCCTTCTTCAAGTTCTTCATCACAAATTGCAAAACCCTTATTTTTTATTTCCAATAAATGTTCTATTAATTTTTTAGGTTCTGTAATGGTATTCGGAGTATACCTTAAGAGAGGTTCTTTGCTAATAATTCTTTTAATATCTTCTATCGGTTGATTAGCTAAAATTACTTTTGAACTGGCAGTACAATGAAAAGGCATTTCCCGGCCTATTTCCACAAAAAGATTAGTATTTATATTTTGACTAGAAAAAATTGAATCTAAACAAAACCCTTGGTCGTTTATCCAGACAGTTAAAAAAGTAGTTTCTCCCGTTTCATTACAAACCTTTTTCAAAATAGGTTTGGCAATTTGTCTAAGATCAAAAGACCTTAAAAGCGAATTGGAATATTTAAGTAAACGTAACCCCATTCTATACTTGGAAGTATCCTTTTCTTGCTCAACTATAGAATATTCTAATAAATCTTTTAATATTCGATGAACTGTGCTCTTGGGCAAATTTAATTTTAAACTCAGTTCGGTTATTCCCACATCTCTATTTACATCACTTAAATAATCTAAAATATCTATTGTTTTTCTTAATGATTTCATATAGCTCTTAACTTTTTTATATTGTTCCATAATATGGAAAAATGTTCCATTTTATAAATCTTTTTATATTATACTACCTACTTTTAAAAATATCCTTCTTTTTTTTAAAAAAATATAAAAAATTTTTTAATTTAAACTAATTTTATCCACTTTAATAATAATAAAAATTATTTACTAGCCTCAATGGTCTTTAATTTCCGTAGATTTAGGATCAACCAAACCTCATCATTAATATTCAAATTCATATTTACAAATATCTCCTTAGGTAGTTTCACTCTTAAATATTTTTCCCCTACCAGGACAAT
>JBGPSO010000234.1:0-2831 GCA_041490145.1 Atribacterota bacterium | reverse complement strand
CTCCTGTTTTTGTTTTAAAATTAAGCTCGTAATTTCTGATGATTTCTCCTTTAATAACTTTATCTAACAAAGTATTTTTAAAATCTTTTTCTCTAAAAAGCACCTCAACTGATTTTCCTTCCAGCTCATCCTTTCCGTATCCTGATAAATCCAATACAGCTTTATTCACACTGGCTATATTCCCCTGTCTATCCAACAAAATTAAAGAATCAGCCATAGTAGAAATAATGTTATCAGCTGCTACAACTGTGGTAATAACCATAAGTTTATATTTAGCTATGGCATAAACTATTCCAGATGCCCAGATGAGCGTAATCACATTTCCTAAGGAGGAAGGCATCGTACGAATATTCAATTCTGGAAGTATTACGTCTGTCAAAGTGCTAAAAACAAGGGAAACTAACGCAGCAACAAAGATTATTTTTGCCTGTTTTTTCTTAAGTAGTTCTTCTGTCTTTCTCCCGAAATTTAAAATTAGATAAAGTCCTATTGCCATAAATGAAAGATAATAGAGATAAAAAAGATAGGCCCAGATTGAGTCTGACCAAACACTTCCCCACCCCCAGGGTTGTTTAATATAATCTACTGTTAAAAAACCTGTCCACTGTTTATAGATAAGCAGAAAAGGCAGAATAAAGATAAGGGGATAAATAATTCTTGTTTTTAATATCTTTTTCTTTTCTGTGAAAATAAGAGCAAACCATAAAAAGAAACTAGTGAAACTAATCCACCCTATGGAAGCAACATTATCAAATAACATAACAGTATCTTTTGAGGAACGTGGATTATAAATAAAAATCAACCCAAAACTCCATACAACAAAACAAGCAAGAAGAACAGCACAAACCCTATTAAGTAAGGATTTTGGATCTTTCCATAGCAAAAAAATTAACAAGTAGGAAAAGACCAAAAATACAAAAAAATGTAGAAATGATAAAATATTCATAATCTATTCACCACCAATAGGCAGAATAACAGTAAAAACAGCTCAGTAAAGCAGGAGTTTATGTTTAAGATATTACTCTTTTCATCTACATAGACCGAGGCCTCCGGACTGTTTCTAAAGAGACTAACAAATTCCCGCTGGCTTTTTTGTAAGACTTCTTCGGCTTTTTTACGCTTGGTTATATCCCTATATAAAACGATGGTTCCCTTAGGTTGACCATCAATTATGACCGAAGAAGCAGATATGACTACATAGATTAAAGTACCGTCTTTCTTCTTTCTAATGGTTTCATATTCAGAAATACCTTTAAAGGTCAATCCCTTCTTAGTTAATCTTTCTCCTTCGGCTAACTTATTTTCGGGATAAATCATCCCTTCATCAATATTTCTGCCTCTTATCTCTTTTAAGGTGTAACCAAATAGTTTAATAAAGTAAGGATTTATATTTAAAATGCGACCATCTTTATCATGATACAAAGCCGCAATAGGGCTACTATTAAAGAGACTGGTAAACATTTTTCTGGCTTTTCTTAGCTTTTTTTCTGCTTCCTTAGGTTTGGTGATATCACGAACATAAGCTATAAGTCTGGGTTCCCCTCCGATACGGACAATTTTGGTGGCAATTTCTGTAGGGAAGATAGTGCCATCTTTCTTTTTGCTTATCCGAGGTACGAAAATACCGTTAGCGGTTTCCTTGTCGGTAATAACCTTAGGCAATTTCTTTGAAAACTCTTCGGGGACTAAGTCTGCTATGGTCAAGCCGATCATTTCTTCTTTAGCGTAACCATATATCTTTGCTCCGGCAGTACTACATTCAAGTATACGACCTTCTACTGTCTCTATAAGAATGCCATCAGCAGTTAACTCTACCAGAATTCGATATTTTTCCTCATTATCAGTTGATGCTTTTTCTATCTGCTGATGCCTAATTTCTGATTTTTCCAATTCGGTAATTTACCGGTGTAATTTCATTAATTCATCTATTAACTGCTCTTTGGTTTTTTCTTTTTCTTCCATATATTCCACTTTATCCTTTTAGGACTTAGAGTTTTTAGCCCTCTTCCTATCCCCATATAGAATTATGCAATTCGCAGATTTTGTTGATATGCTATTTATAGTATAGTATGAAAAAATTTTATTTACAATATTAATGATTATCTCCCAAAAACTAAGGTCTTAATACAACCTATTTAACCTAAGCAGCAAATTTAACTCTATATGAAGGGAAGCTATTGGGATCAAATCTTTATTATTGACAAATTATATTTGATTCTTCTAACCAAATCCTGTAAGTTAGCATTATTATAATGTGTTTCAATCCTTGTTTTAATGGATGCTCTTCTGCAACCTGATACATTTTTTTATAAGCGCGCTTCATATGTTTGTTTTAATCCTTATGGCAGAAATTATTTAAATAAATAAAATATTTTTTAAAAATATTTTATGAATGTGTCGAAGAATAATCTTAATAATCTAAAATAGATAGGAATCTATCTGACATTCTATTAATTTTTATAAATAGATCTATTATATATATACGACAAATAAATTAGAAATCCTTCTTTTTAAGGATTCTTTATTTTCTTATTTTTATCACCTGGCCTTGATTGGCTTTCTGCAATTCCTGAGGTGAAATTTTAATCAGGGAATTTTCTGAACCACCTCCGGAATAAACCATTTCTTTTTCCATTACTTTGGGGTCAATTAAAAAAGTAGCCGAATAACCAAAGGAGGGAACTCCGCCACAGATATAGCTGGTTTTTTCCAGAATCTCCTCTGGATTAGCTGGACGAGGTGGTTCAATGCCTAACACTTTCCCTATTTTCTTTAAACTTACTCGATCTTCTCCTTTCACGATAGCCACAATTAAATTTCCCTGGTGGTCT
>JBGPSO010000233.1:0-2853 GCA_041490145.1 Atribacterota bacterium | reverse complement strand
GCTCGTGTGGCATTATTACTCCATCCGTAGTAATAGTTAATAATGAAGGAAGAGAAACAGCATCCTGGAAGGGGATGCTTCCGGTATTAAATGAGCTAAGAAATAACTTGAAATAGTATTTATCTTATTATTTTTATCATTTTAGGAAAGGTACAGGATTTGGAGAAGATAAAAGCAACGGTTAAGATATTTGGTGTGCCGGTAGCGGGCTGTAAACCTGGCAAAACCTGGCAGGATGCGGCAAACTTTGCTAAAAATTGGCTTTCTTCAAGATTTCGCGAACAAGTTAAGGTTGAATACGTAGAATTCCTTCCTCCTAAATGGAAGGAATTTCCCCAGATAATTGATCTAATAAACAAAGGGAAGGCAAAGATTCCAATAATAGTGGTGAACGATGAAGTGCTATCTACTGGTGGTAAGGTAAACATCAGCCAGATTGAAAAACATCTGTTAGATATTGGGTTAAAAAAGATATGATTAAAATACCTGTTTTAGCTGTAGATAAAGATAAAGGTGTGTTGGTAGATTTGGAGCTTGAATCAAAAAAAGGTAAAGGCACTTTATTTTTGGATATTAAACTCTGCCCTGACCAGAAGACAAGGCAGGCAATGAATACTGCCTTTTCTTTATTGAAGATAAAAAAGAAAGATATTTTAGTACGCATTATAGGAGATAAGCATAACTGCCTCTGTGGTGGCAGCCTTGCGCTTCCTGTCTATTTAGGAATGTACGCCTGTATTAGAGGGCTGAAGTTTAGGCCAAAAACATTTGCTACTGGCTGTATTGATAAAAAAGGAAAGATAACTTCAGTGGGAGGTTTGGCAGAAAAAATTAGGGCAATCTTGGGCAAGGCAGATGTGCTTTTAGTTCCAAAAGGACAGGGGTTACCTATTGAAGGAATAAAGGTAAAAGAGGTATCGGATTTGAAAGAAGCGATAGGACTCGCTTTAATAAGATAATTTTTAAAGGAGGCGATAAAGATGGGCGAGATAAGGAAAGCAGATGATTTTATAAGTGGCTTTGAGAATTTATCCAAGGATGAACAAAAGGAAATAATAAAGAAGTTAATGCCGAGATTTTGTCAGATAGCAATGAAAGATAAAACCATCGTTCAAGAGATGATGCCTGAGTGTATGGAGATGATGAAAGGGTTGGATTTTCCAATGAAAGAGATGATGTCCAAGATGATGGGTAAAACTTGATAAATTAGAGGAGGCAGTAAGATGATTACTAAAGAGAAAATAATACAAGCTTTAAAAGAGGTAATTGACCCTGAGATAGGGGTAAGCCTTGTTGAAATGAACCTTATAAAGGATGTTTTAATCGAAGGCGAAAAAGTTAAGGTAAAGATGACCTTGACCATTCCTGGCTGTCCGCTTGCCAATCAGCTTGTAGAAGATGTCAAGAGAAAAGTAGAGAGCCTAGAAGGTGTCAAAGAGGCAGAAGTAGAACTGGTTTTTTGACAGGTAAGTTTTGGGAGTCTTAAGGAGAAATTTTTGTGAAATGTTTATATAAAGATCTTTGCCTAATTTGTGTTGAATTAAAAAAACACCTGTGAAACTGGAGATCTTATGATAGTAATTGATGATTTGGCTGGAAAAAAGGCGATTATCAAGGTTTCTGGATTAAAAGAGGGTCACATTTTAGATATTGGGATAGGCAATTGTGGCTGTATGTCTTTCTTTTTGGCAAAGAGGGGGTTTTAAAGTGATTGGTATAGATCATTCACCAAATGCTGTGCATAATTCAAGAATATATGCTAAGAAGAAAAAATTTAGGGATACTTTTAAAGCAAAATTAGCTAATACAGAGAACCTACCTTTCGAGGACAATGAATTCGATGCAGTTTTTGCTTATTATTCGATGCATCATATTGATAATATGGAGGGAGCAATAGATGAGATGTTTAGGGTATGTAAACAGGGAGGTTTTATCCTGATCGCAGAACTTCATCAAATCTTCTCTTCTGCATCCTTTAAGGGCTTTGACGGTATTAAATCTCTAAGTTCTTCGTAATTTAAATCCGACTCAATGAAGGTTTCTGCAGTGCCTGTAATCATCTTGCTTAATCCCTCTTTTGCTTCCTTTTCAGTTAATCCAAAGGATTGAGCCAGTTTGCACAGCTCATCCAACTGAAACCAGAAGTAAGTCGGTCCCATGCCGGTAATCATAGCGTAGGCTTCCAGGTCTTTCTCTGGAACCTCTGGCGACTCGCCCCAATGCATGAACAATTGTTTTAGTAAAACCCGGTCATCGGCAGACAAAACCCCCGAGTAACAAACGGGGTTATAGCCTTTGCCAATAATCGTAGGTCAACCGACCACTGCCGATAAAACTAAATGTTCTAATTTTATCCATTCTTTGCCTCCTATTTATTTCTCCTTCAGGATTCCGCGCCTCTTGGCAGCTTCCAGGATATCCTTCTCAGCGACACCGAACTTTACTTGGTTGGTAGTCATTCCCACCAGAGTATTTCTATCTGGAAGGTCGCCGGTGGCCGCCAGAGTATCTCCAATGTAAAGCAAAGGGTAGATAGCGTCACCGAAATATTTCTCGGCGAGGGAGGCTAATTCATCCGGGCTCCAATTTCCCTCTTGTTTATCTATTACTTCCAGCTCGTCTGTCTCCTTGAGCCAACTTTTCATTACCTCACGCACTAATTCCGGTGGATAGCTAGAACAGCACGACTTCAAACCGCCATTTAACACAATTGTCACCTTCATTTTGTCTCCTTTCTATTATTATTTATCGGTCAAATGCTTACGACGATATTCTACTGCCCTGGGTGTTAAGGTATAATCCGGCATTTGGGGAAAACCGATATCAAAAGGTGTCGGATAAGCTGCTACCTTT
>JBGPSO010000232.1:0-2859 GCA_041490145.1 Atribacterota bacterium | reverse complement strand
TACAATCTGGAGCGGGACTTTTTTTCAAATATTTTTCTCTCAAGGTTTATTCCAGAGTATTAAAAATGCACCGATTGAAGCAACTCTTGCGGTTATTTATCTGGGTATTTTCCCAGCTGCCTTAGCCTATGTTACCTGGGCCTATGTCCTATCCAGGATTCCAGCTTCTTTAGCAGCCAGCTATCTTTATTTATCTCCGATATTAGCTATATTAATCGCCTGGATATGGTTAGGAGAAGTACCTTATTTTTTATCACTGATAGGAGGGTCTCTTACTCTGATTGGGGTTATAATTGTGAATATTTGGGGGAAATAGGGGTTTTGTTATTATTTTATTCAATTCCCAAATTCATGAATCTGTGATCACTCGCTAGTAATTAATAAAGAATAATTAGTTGAGTCAACCTGATTATAGTCATAAAGTTCTACAATCTCTCCTTTAGCAGTATGATTATCACTGGTAGTAAGTGAAATATAAATTTCATTATTACCTTCTACCTCACTTTCCAATTCAATCAAATAGGCAGTAGGAGGATTCATATTAATGGTTATATTATTGGAATCTATTTCTACCCAATCTTCATCATATACCGTTAAGGTATAGGTCAAATTAACATTATTATTCCAGGCTTCATAAAAAGGTTTCTGTATTACCGCAGCTAATTTTACCTTCCCCATACCTCCCTCTACAGGAAGCATATAGAATCTGGCTTCCTTCAAGAAAATATCGCTGGTGATAAAGTGGTCTACCTCTATTTCTTCAGCGTTTTCAAAAGTATTTCCACCTTTTAATTTCTGAACTTCATACTGTTCAAATACAGATTCATCTACTTCTTCCACTGCTTCTCCGCTAACTTTCACCTTTAAAGTATAGGGAGATGGATCTATCACGCTCCAATCATAAGGAGGTTTAGGATAACCTTCTTCGGTGTGGTTATTGGAAGCTGAAACTCCAATATAAACCCACCCAGTCTCATCAGCAATCCAGTTTGTCTTAAATGTACACAGTTCTTCGGTGTTCCCTTGAACCGTCTTACTTGCAGAAGCTACTTCTTCAAAATTTTTATTTAATAGTTGAACATAAAAGGTCTGATTAATAATATTATTATGTGCTTCATAGGGTGATTTCTTTACTAACATTACAGCTTTAATATCCTGACCCTTATAAACTTTAGTCTTATAGAACTTTAATTCATGTAAAAATATACCATCTTTATAATCTTCGGATTGAACTTCCGGTGCTTCAGCTATCCATGGTGAAGCTTTGACATCCTTACCACTGGCTTCATACCCTTCGAAAGTCCGTTTTTTAATTTCTTCCAGAGATTGCTTTAATTGATCCGCATCTTTTGCATCATAATAAGCACCATTGGTCGCCAAAGCAATTGCTTCTAACTGCTCTCTGGTTTCCGCATCTACATCAAATCCGATACTGTATATTTTTATATTATATCCCTGAGCCATTAATTGTTTTGCCACCGCTACCGGATCACCACCACAGGTTTCCTTTCCATCACTAACCAGCACAATCATATTATTGTTTTCTGCACCAGAGGGAAAATCCTGACTGGTTAACTCTAATGAATAGGCAATCGGGGTAAAACCAGCAGCTATAGCAGCCATAACTTTTTGTTTGATTAAATCTGCATCAATTGGTGTTATGGGAGCAGCTAATTCAGAATCAAGACAACCCTTCTCTTTAGACATCGAAGGGTCATAGCCGGCTCCATAAATCCTTAAACCAACATTTGCGTCGCTTCTTTCGGCGGCAATATTTTCAATCAATCCACATAATACTCTTTTGGCAGCATCTATTTTTAACTCACCACTGGATAATTTATCATTCATACTGTTGGATGCATCTAAAATATACTCGAGGTATAAATTTGATTCTGCAAAACAAATATTTGCAATTATAAGGACTATTGAAATGATCAGTAAAATAGTTAGTTTACTTTTCATATTATTATATCCTCCTTAATTTGTTTCTCATTTCCTATAACTAATATATTTTCACTGGTAATTAAATTAATTCCTGATATTTTTATTTTTTTACATTTATCACTCCTTACCTTTAAAAAAATTTCCAATATTTCCAATTAATTTCCCTTTAGCTTCTTAAAAATAAAAATTAAGCCGGTAACCTAGCTATCATTACTACTCTATGAAAAGTTTTAGACCTATGGCTTTGCGTCCTACCCTTTAGGGTAGTTTGCCTTTATCATGCTTTTAGAAGATTTTTATTCTTTTTTTAAAATAACTCTACTATTTATGATATTCCCTAAAACAGTGAATTTTAGACTACCTGATTTATACTTTCAATTACACAATACATACCCTTCCCTGCTCTTATAGGTACGAAATACTGATTACAAGAGATACAGGTAGCTCTTTCGGTATTACCTGACTGCCACCGCTTAATCAGATCTGGTTCCCTAATTAAAGGACGAGATAGTGAAATATATAATCTGCTAGCTCCTTTTCTACCAATTCCTTAACTACCTCGTAAGAGCGGATTCCCCCCACCAGGATTAAGGGAACAGTAATTTTTTCCTTATATAACTTAGCGGCATCACTATAGTAGGCCTCTTCTTCTTGAGAATCAATCTCGCCTAATCTAGAAGAGGAATATTTACTTAGACTAAGTCCTGTTCCACCACTTAACTCAATGGCAATACCTGCTGATTCAAGCATTGCTGATAACTGCACCATTTCGGGTGCAGTAAAACCACCTTTCATAAAATCATCCGAATTCAACTTGATTAAGACAGCAAATTGCTGGCCCAACTCAGACCTAATTGCGTGAATAATTTCCAAAATAAAGCGGGTTCGCTTTTCAATACTTCCTCCGTATTCATC